>NZ_CP046391.1:1192410-1196811 GCF_012790675.1 Anaplasma platys | reverse complement strand
TCTTCCCTTTCGCTGTCCCCGGCCAGCCCCGGTTGGTTTGCTTGTTGGTGTACCACACGTGTTCCTTAACCTCCTCGGTCGTCGCCATCCCGCTGTCACCTGCGTCTTGTCCTGTGCCACCTTGCATAATCTCGCTGCTCGTGGAAGCTGCTTGACCCATTCCCACTATTTCGTCGCCTTTGCGTATCACCTTGAATTGAATCGCTCTGCGGATGCCATTGTCATCCGGCCTCAGCTCCGCCGCGCGCTTTGTATTCCTATAACGGGCGCTAAACTCATTCATCCGACCCGGCCTCACACCTCCTATGCTCTCTTGGTCGATCGTGTCCACGTTTAACGTATCACCCTCATAGTCGACGCAACTCCACGCTGGATCCTTAACTCTCCTCGCCCCACCGCCACTCGCGCCCCTACCAAGCAACACGTCCCACCTATCATCCACCGCAACCTTCTTATTACAAACCTTGGGGTCAATTGTTGGGCTCGTCCCGGTGTTTATTGGTATTAATAACGCTTTTATGGCACTTTGTGACAGAATTGATGTTTCATTGTAAGTTTGAATTGTTTAAGGGCACTAAGTGCGTAGCTGCTCTTTGCCGGGCTTGTCGTTATCTTGGCTTATTCGAGAAAAATTTGTGAGATTCTACAGGGAGCCCATGCTCTGCACGGGCACTTTTTACATTTTTGCGTTGTATTTACGATGTATAAAACCAGAATATTTTAGGAACTGCAGGCCGAAAGTGCCCACACAAAACACGCCACTTATGGTGTATCCCGTCGTATCAAAAGACAAGGACTCAGTCAGGGAAAGATACAAACTATGCTGTGAAGCACACCTGCAATAGCATCACAACTCGTCGTCGTAGCTATCGTCGATGTTGTTGTAAAGCTTCTGCTGGCGTTCCCGACGTTCTTGCTCTTCTATGCAGTACAAAGTAACAGGGTTAGCCTTTAACCTGCCTATGCCGATTTTTTCCCCGGTTTCTTCGCAGTACCCGTACAGACCGTCTTTAATGCGCTGTAGCGCCTTGTCGATCTCAACTGTCAGCTCATCGTTACGGATACATGCCTGGAGTGTCAAATCGGTTTCATACTCTCTCGTAGCCATATCGGTCAAATCAGCATCCACATGGGCTTGACACACTTCTTTTGTCTTTTCTTCCGACTCTTTTTCTAGGGCGGCTCTCCACTCGAGCAATCTTTGCTTAAAGTAGTCAAGCTGCCTTTGATTCATGTAGTTTTCGTCTTCTTCGTCGAATTCGTAGTCTTCAGGCAACACAACCTCCTCCTGTATAAGCCTACTGAGACTCAGATCCTAAGAATGCTTGATTAATATTTGGTGTATTACTATGCTGCAAAAAAGCAACTTATTGTTTCACGGTCGTGTTGTATATAAGAACATTTTTTCAAGAGCTACGAGTGATTGCAGGTAGAGGAGGAAGTTCCGCGCACGTGGCGGTGCTGTTTACAATCATTGTTGGGACTTCACTGTTTGTATTACCCTCTGAATACGCCTCGAAGATAATCCCCTGTTTTTTCTGGGTGTGCAGCGTTTCAGTGATGCAAATATCGATAAGAGCTCTTTTCGAGGAAGACTACAACAACGGACTTCTGGAGCAACTCTTAATTCAGGATCTGTTACCTGAGGTTCTGGTGTTTCTCAAGGTTATTGCACATTGGGTATGTGTTGCTGTGCCCATCTGCGCCATAACAGCTGTGATTGATTTTGTTGTGTTAGGGGCCAGTTTGCCAGCAGCTTTGTATATGGGAGCGGTGTTGAGTGTTGCATTGCTGATCGTAAATTTTGTTTCTGCAGTGGGGCACGCTTTAGTGTTGGGTAGTGAAAGGGGATTAGTTATGGCCCAGGTACTGATATTTCCCGTCGTTGTTCCTGTTGCTGTGTATTTTAACTTGTTGTTTATTTCTTGGACGCAGTCTGGGGTTTTTGGTTCCTACTCTGTTGGATTGCTAGGTGCAGGAATGATAGCGCTCATTCCTATCAGCATTTTTTTCATTCTTTCTGCCATAAAGCTTGCCGTAGAGCAAAATTGACTTTTACTTTTTCCCGAGATCTCCTATCATGAGCCAATGTAGGGTGGTTAGCTCAGGTGGTAGAGCGTTTGCTTGACGTGCAAAAGGTCATTGGTTCGAGTCCAATATCACCCACTCTTGTTGTGGGGTGCAATGACCAGCTGCGATAGTAACTTCTCACACGGCATGCACCGGCGCATGATTCTTTCCATAGCGATCGTTGCAATAACCCTGGTTGTCGAGATCATAGGTGGGGCTCTATCAAACTCGCTGGCGCTTCTTTCGGATGCTGGACACGTGTTTACAGATCTTGTAGCGTTGTCGCTGAGTTGTGTTGCCTACAAATTGACCACAAAAAAAGCGGATAATAAGCGTTCTTACGGTTACCATCGCCTGCAAGTAATGGCGGCATTTGTCAATGGGGTCTCCCTTTTCGTCGTTGCCATATTGATAGTGTTCGAAGCCTGCAAGCGTTTCATCAACCCTGTTGATGTGCAATGGCAGCTCATGATGCTTGTGGCACTTTTTGGTCTCGGAACAAACCTACTGGTATTCGGCATCATGCACCGTAAACACGAGGACGATATAAATATCAAGAGTGCAGTTCTGCATGTTATAGCTGACATGTTAGGCTCTCTGGCGGCTATTCTTTCTTCTATAGGAATTATGTTGAGTGGTTGGCACATTATCGATCCGCTGCTATCGGTAGGGGTGAGCGCTATTATGTTGTATTCGGCTTGGAAGGTAATAAAATATTCCAGTAACATTCTCATGGAAGGAAAGCCTGATCATCTTGATGTTGAGGAAATTAAACAACAGATAAAGCTCATAGAACCGGCCGTTGTCGATGTGCATCATGTACATTTGTGGATGCTTACGGCTGGATATACGATAATGACCATGCACATACGGGTAGCAGGGGAGCCCCAGACCGGTGGAGGCTTCGTGCATTTTCGACGTGCAATTAAGGCCATGTTACAAGAGAAGTTCAGCATAGCGCATGTCACAGTGGAAATTGAGCGAGAGGAATGCTCAGATGTGTGTTAATCCGTAGGAATGTGCGCGCATTAATGTTGCGCTAAGGACTGGTCGCTATCATGAGCATGGTACTACTTATAGATTCTACTATGTCAAAAGTGCTTGCAAAAATGCATAGGGTGCGGTCGTTGTTTTTAGCTATGGTGATGCTGCCGGCATTTTCTACTTCTACGGGGCTGAATACCTGCGAGCAACATGTAGAAGTGTGCTCCTTAGTGGAAGAGTTAAAAGCAAGGGTGTACTCGATTCTTGCATTGGGAGGCCCCTGTCAACACGAGGAGTTGGATGGAGCTGTTAATGAGGTTTTTAATTTCAAGGAAATGGCGAGATTCATTCTCGGCACCCATTGGAAAGCAGCAACTAGCGAACAAAGACAGCGTTTTACCGAGAATTACGAGCAGCATATAAGAAATTTATACGTTATGCAATTAAAACGCCATGCTAACCACAAAATGAAAATAATGTCAGTACGGCGGAAAGGTGGTGACTTTTATTCGTTGCGTGTGCGCCTCATGAACCCGGAACAAAGGGATGACTTTGTGATTCTAGAGTTTCACGTTACCCGTAGTGATAGTGGCCTGAAGATAGATGATATAAAGTTCAACAACTCAGTGAGCATCGCCATAAGCCAAAGGTCCGTTGTGGATAGCTTGATCCAAAAACGCGGCATTGAGGGCGCGATTGAACGGTTTGCTAAGACTACTCCTAGTTTCGAACGTTGCAGCGAGTTGTCTGCTCGTCATGGCGACGAGCAGAGGCAAGCAGCTGATGAAAGTAAGTAAGGCGCTGGTTTTTTGAGGAATGTCGTTGTTATTTAATATATGAAGGTGTACCACCTTCTGCCCAGGCCGTAGGACGGACGAGCCCATCAATTGACCCCAAGGTTTGTAATAAGAAGGTTGCGGTGGATGATAGTTTGGACTACACCGTGCCAGGCGGGAGCGGTGGGCGTAGCATACCGAGGATAAGAGCGGAGCCGTGGAGTTGCGTAGATTATGTTGACTTTCCTGCGGAGGAAACGGGAAGTACCGCGCAAAGAGTGAGTTCGCTGGCGAGTGACAGCACGTTGAGTCGGAGGTTTGCAAACTTGAGAGGGGCGAATACGTTGCGAGAAGACACACCTGGGACATGTAGGAAGCTGTGGACAATAAACGGCCGAGCAATATTTCCGGCCCCGGACTGCGCCAGTGTTACAGTCAAAAGCCGGCCGCTGTTGGAGGGCAGCGGTCACCGAGGAACTCAGACAGACGGGAAACTTGGGGCACGCGTGTGGTACGCCAACAAGCAAACCAACCGGGGCTGGCCGGGGACAGCGAAAGGGAAGATAAACAC
>NZ_CP046391.1:1169646-1192309 GCF_012790675.1 Anaplasma platys | reverse complement strand
GCAGATTCCGCTGTATCCCCAACAGTTTGCTCTTGTCCTTCTAATGAAGATTCAGTACCGTCTCCTAAATTCTCACCTTGCTCCTGGACACCAAGGCCTTCGGAGTCGCCGTCTTCTTTCTCTGCATCCACCCCGCTCTCAGGTCTGGGAGCAGATTCCGCTGTATCCCCAACAGTTTGCTCTTGTCCTTCTAATGAAGATTCAGTACCGTCTCCTAAATTCTCACCTTGCTCCTGGACACCAAGGCCTTCGGAGTCGCCGTCTTCTTTCTCTGCATCCACCCCGCTCTCAGGTCTGGGAGCAGATTCCGCTGTATCCCCAACAGTTTGCTCTTGTCCTTCTAATGAAGATTCAGTACCGTCTTGAGAACCAGCTTCGCCAGAGACATCAACTCGCACAGGCTCGTCGATCTTGATAAAGAATCTAACAGTCACGTCTTGCAGGTCCTTCGCCAACAATCCTGCAATGTCATCTCGCACCAAACCTTCTGGTGGCGCATATGAACGATCATTAGGATCTGGCGTCAGGTAGTATTCTTCGGTAACGCTGTTATAGGACCCAGGACGTTCCGCCACCAGTTGTCCGTCCGGGGTTTCGGCAATGAAATAAATCCTTCCCTCAATAACGTCGTTGATACTTGCCAAAGCATCCTCATAGCGGCCAGCAAGGGAACTTATGAACAGGGCCATCTCCCCAGCTTCCCACACGCCAGTTACTGCCCGACACTTGTCTTTCAGGTATTCTCCATTGCTGCCCTTGTCGCATGCGGGTGTAGAAAAATAACCGTAGGCACCTTCGGTAATCCCGTCGCTACCTATGTGATGGCCACCCACACCTATATCTATGCCTATATCGCCCATATGCATCCCTCACTTGCTATCTCAACTCACAACTCAAACGTGTACTTCGGCACCAAAACCGCATGCAAACGAGAAAAACACCAAAAACTTGTTACAAGCTAGCTATACCCGCACCTGACATGCAGCTGGAACACCGAGAGATACCACAATTACAACACGTGTACGTGCGGTATCACAAATTAAACTAGAGAAACCTGAAGGGCAACACCTTATTTATTCACAGTATGTTAATACATGCAAAAACATGCTGCACCCGTTCACACAGTATGTTGCATACAGGTTAGAAAATGCTTCCGCACTATTTTCTAAAGAGCAGCAATCTGGCATTAAGCACACAAAACTACGGATGCCTAAGACTGGCTGAGCTAAGAATTACACGTTCACAAGTGAACATGTTCTCCGTGACGTATAGCACACACCGCAAAATTGGCGGGATTTTTCGATAAAAGGAGAAACAGTATTGCTAATGCGCGATGGTAGAAAAAATCCTGTGCAACATCACTAATTTTGATACACACTCATGGGGCGAGGATGTATTGGAGACCCTATATAACACGCTGTAAGACAGGACGGATTTTGCTTTACAAAACTCCACCCCGTGTATATGTTGTAGCGCAAATGTAGTTTGTTCCATAGGGTCTATTTATGATACTTGATGATTTCCAATATGCGACTGTAAGCGCAACTTATAGTGGTGCAACCACGGGTTGTGGTTACGGTTTTGACACTGGAGAGCTGACATACGGTGAGTCTTTCCAACCTCGTGTCTACTCGGGCAGCGATGAGGAACATGTTTCTCGCGCTTATGTTAGCACAGATGTCAAGGATGGTTGCTATAAGACTGTAACCTTGGAAGCAGTTACCAGAGGGGGCGAACATCCGAGTGTATCTCTGGAAGGTTTGTACTTGTCAGAAGGCAAATCTCAAGGGTTTGAGACAGGTGAGAGCACTAGTGGCGCTCCTGTACTTTCTGTAGGGAGATTCTTTTACATTGGCAATATTGGCGACTTATCTAAAACAGAACTTAACGAAAGTGGTCTGGTACTCTCAGCTTCTACAGAAGATTACACCATAACTGTCACACTCACCAAAGAGTCTGCAGCAAGCCGTGAGGTACAACAAACTGATGACACTGAAGAACGTACTAGTGATGCGGAAGGCACAGAAGTGAGCGCAGCTGACACTACTGAAACAAAAGTTGTAGAAGGCACTAGTCAAGACGTGGAAGCCGACGGTACTTCCGGAAAGGAAGCTGATGCTAAGGTAGAGGAAGGCTCATCAACAGACGATGAACCAAAGGCTGAGGAAGAAGTTGTGGAAGGCACTGGTCAAGGCGTGGAAGACGACGGTACTTCTGGAAAGGAAGCTGATGCTAAGGTAGAAGAAGGCTCATCAACAGATGATGAACCAAAGGCTGAGGAAGAAGAAGCTACTGTTCAAGCGTAGTAACTGGAGCACGCAGCTGTAGTTGGGTTGTGTTGTTGTGAGAAAAAAGGCGCCAGGGGTTGACTGCTGCATAAGCAGCTTGCCTGTTAGGCGTCTTTTCATTTTGATACATCTTATAGGAATTTGGCCTATTTCGATCAGTAGTCGTGTTGCTCCTCTCACACCGCGTATCTGTGAAACACGCGGTCGAAAAAGTACCTCTAAGCTGCTACGTGAGTGAGTTACGAATGATCTTATCGAGTTGTCCAGAAAAGTCTTTGCTGAGCTTTGCAAATCCTTTTGTAAGAACCGACGGCAAGGCAGAAAATTCGCCGCTTCCCTTAAGGGCAGCAGTAAGCTTGCGCTTTATAGTTTCGTTTAGTTCCCGATTGCGTATACCAACAAGAATATCCTCTATGGTCAGTGCAGCGTCCTTATACCTACTCAACGGGTGGGTCACAGGATACCGCGAAATATTCCTTACTGTACGCAGTTCATTAGCCGTCACATCTGCAAGCGCCATATCCATCAACTGTGAGAGAACGCCGGAGTTATTGACAATAGCACCTGCCTTGTCGAGAGCCAAACTTAGAGCTTTAAGTGCCCCACATATGCTACCACTGGGTGTTACGTGAATTGAGCGACTTATGCTGTCCACCTCCACACTACTCACAGCCCCATCACGATTTAGCTGACTTACTAATTCGCGGAAGCCCTGTGCACCTGGATTAACGTAACGCTCTGTTACTGGTGCAAGATCTATAGCGTCATGAGTTACCGAAACAACAAATGTTGGTTTATCATTGACACAACGCAAGACCAATTTGTCCTCGACAGGCAGGTTGGTAGCTATCTGTTCTAACATTGCCCCCAGAACGCTATCTCCCGTAGTAAACCCATGTCTTATCATGTGGTTTATCATTACACTTACACTACTAAAGGTGAACTCCGTAGTCTCGGGAGTAAGCACCACACGGTTGCCCCCTTCGTACTTGATGTGCACACTGTCGGGAAATATAGCCCTAGAAACAATGCTTTCATCCAAAGTGGTGCATTTCTCCTTAAAATCCCTCACGTGCTCTTTATGGGCAAAACCCAAAACCACACGGGTTCTATTTATACTTGAATATGTTATCACCGTTACTTTGTGTAGGTTGTCGAGCTACAGCATTGTGAGTAATTTTTATTAAAAAAATAATAATTCAATAGGACAATACGCCCTTAAAAAACTGAAAATCAGCGGAGTATCGTGATCACTGTGACGCAACACCTCACACACTAAAGTTAGATGTCACCAACTGAGATTTGCTGTCGAAATATTCCACACAGTGTAAAAAGATAAACAGCAACCCCCACAGCCAACAGGAGCACGATAACAACTATCTTTATAAGGGCACCCTGGAATAAGTATGGCGCCAGAATCGCACTACACATCCCTAACACGACAACCATAATTGTTGCCGAGAGAAAGACGAACGAAAGTTTATTGATCAGCACATCGCTAAACTCATACAAATTGCGTGCCCGCAAATAGATCATCAGAAAGATAGCATTCAACCACGTGCCCACAGCACTACCGACAGCAATACCGACCGATCCCCAAAACCGCATCATTACGTATGAAACGGCACCACTAGCGCATAGGGAAGCAACAGCAAATATTGCTGGGATACCAAATTCGCCCCTAGCATAAAAAAACATGAGAAGAATTTTGCACACAACATACGCAGGCAATGTAGTGGCAAGGACAGACAAGATGGGAGCTGTGTTCCCCACAGCCCAATAGTCAAATTGTCCATAGTGGAGTAATGCCAGCAACACTGGTTCCGCCATTGCTATAAGAACTGCAGCAGAAGGAACTATAAGGGTAAGACCCAAATCTAGAGCCTGGTTTTGCTTCTCTATCATTTTCCTTGTGTCATCACCACGTGCTAATTTAGCTATGGTAGGCATTAAGACAACGCTCATTGAGATGCCTACTAACGACTGGGGTAACTGGTTTACCCTATCTGAATAGTAAAAGTACGTTATCGCACCGGGAATGGCACTGGCAAATATTGTATTAACCCACACACTCAGCTGCGATGCACAACCACTCAACAATGACATTCCCGACCGCTTGAGGAAAACCCTCATCTCCTCGTCAACCCTGGGCCTAACCAACTTAACCGAAATGTTGCGCCTTTTGACGGCATATAGCGCCATACCAAACTGGATGACGCCTGCACAAGAGACCCCAACCGAAAAATTGTATACCGGCAGGCTCCAGTGCGGACAAAGGGCACTGACAATCATGCAAACATTCAATATCACTGGAACGAGCGCGGTGATATAGAAGCACTGATGGGTCTGCAATATGCCACCGATAACGGAGGTGATCGCGACAAAGAGCATATACGGTAGCATTATCCTGACAAGCTCAACAGTCAGACCAAACTTGTAGGTACTACCTAAAAACCCCGGTGCAAATACACTTAGGAACTTGGGAGTAAATACAAACAGCAAAAAACAGAGCAAGAGAAGAAAAACCAAAAGACCAGTAAACACCTGGTCGGCAAACCTCTGCGCCTCTTGAGTATCTTGAAGTTTTTTGGAATATATAGGAACAAAGCTCATACTCAGGACACCCTCAGAAAAATACGTCCTGAAAAGCGCCGGTAACCTGAACGCCGCCAAAAACACATCAGAAAGCCCTTGTGCTCCCAACGTATACGCAATCAGCATATCCCTGGCAAGGCCGAGAATTCGCGACAGCAACGTCACGAAGCTAAACGTGAATATTTTCCCTAGCATAGTTTGACTTTATGTGCAAGATTCCAACAGCGCGTTGAAACCTATATTCGACCGCCGACCGGATTATACGAAGTAGTGTGTCTGTATGTCAATTTGTTTGAGTGCACAAAACGCAATAGAGTGGCTGATTAGCATAGACCCCGTTGCCCTGAAGATTGGGTTGTTTGAGATTCGTTGGTATGCTCTGGCATACCTGCTGGGAGTTTTGTTTTTTTATTGGCATATAGGCAAAGTAGGCCGATTCCTCCCCGAAAGAAAAGATTTCGTAGAAGCATTGCTATCCTGGCTAATTGTAGGAGGCATTTTGGGAGGGAGGGCGGCATACGTTTTTATATACCACCCAGGTTTTTATCTTGAATTTCCTACAGAAATCATAAAGCTCTGGCATGGGGGAATGTCATTCCATGGAGGTGTAATAGGCGCTCTGCTAAGCATGTCCATAGTCTGTAGAAGATACCAGGTCTCCTATCTACACGTTCTAGACCTTTTCACCTGCGCTGCTCCACTAGGAATATTTCTCGGAAGAATCGCCAACCTGGTAAACGGCGAGCTTTATGGAAAAGTGACAAATATGTGTCTCGGCGTAACATTTCCTGATGCAGAACCAGCACTTACGCGACACCCCACTCAAGTTTACGAGGCCATTTGCGAGGGCTTGCTGCCGTTAATTTTCATGAACGCACTCCTGAAATTTACCCCGCTTCCGCAACGCCCAGGAGTATTGGCTTTTACCTACTGTGGCTGGTACGGTCTTGTAAGGTGCATGATTGAAATCTGGCGCGAGCCTGACTATGAATTGGACCTACCAGTAAGCCTGTCCATGGGACAAATTTTGTCTATCCCCATGATTCTCGGTTCGCTGATTATGCTGTTCATAATTATCAAAAAACACCGCAAACACACTAATGTTTCTGCTGAGTAAGTAGAGATGTTAAATCTCAAAATTGCAGCGAAGTGTTTAAAAGCGTGGATTTTGGGTATTGTGTAATAATTGTGATAGGGCTAGTATGCGGTGTATAGCAATTTAAGTTTGTGTCTTTTTGGTCATAAGATTGAAAAAACCCAGCAAGTATGTATCTGATATAGTGTCAGGAAAAAGTGAGGCGCCTTTACCACTGAAGCAGACCTTGTATCTGAAGCTCAGCGACCCACCCTTGAGTCCAGACTCGTATATGAACGACATAGATCTAGTTTCTTCTCAATACCCCGAGCAAGAGGAGCTTTGTTGCGCTGAGGAAAAAGTAAAGGAATAAAGAGCATTACCACTGCAGCTTTCGTCCAGCTGCGGGCTAGCGGAACTCACGCGCTCAGAGTGATCAAGAGTGGAAAACTTCAAGCGACACACACAGAAACGGATGGTTACTCCGCAACGCACAACACACAAAACGGGTCCCACAGTGTCGTGCTGCATAACTACCAAAACCCAATGCTCAACTGTCATCAACACGCGGGGATACGGCGCAAGACGCTGCAAATAAGACCACACCGCACAAAAAAGCTTACAACCACTACTGCTGTGACAGCACGCACGCAAATGTCACAGTAGCCCACGAAAGCACACAGCTCGGTGAAACCACAACACACCAACGGAAAGCGTACCCATCTGGAGTACAAAAATATAAAGAGGCAGGGATTACCCCTCCTGCTGAAGCCTTGCCAAATCGAACTGCTTCAACTTAGCAGCAAGGGACTTCACCTTCCGAGCAGCAGTATTCCTATGGAATATCCCCTTATTCACGCATTTGTGGATGTTTGACTCAGCCTTACGAAATGCCGCAACCGCGTCTTCTATAGGACTATCAGCGGCAAGCACTGCCAAAAAAGCCTTCACTGAGTTGCGAACCCTACTTTTCCGAACACGGTTAGACAACGTACGCCTTGCAATAACCCTCATCATTTTCTTAGCACTAGAATGGTTTGGCATCCCGCATCAATCCCTGTCTTTACAATACCACAACAATCTACAGAAAATATCCCCCGAATGCAAGTACGTTTCCGAGGTTACCGTACTGAGAGCAATACACTGTCCAACAAGGGGATTCACTGGCTCATTGCCAACTCTCACACAAATTCCCCTCCCCTTCGACCATGCTGTTCTTAAATTCTTTCATGAATGCTTTCCTTTCCAAACCAGGCTTTATAGGAGGCATTATTTTTAAAGTAGCCTTTCCGGGTTTCTTGCCCAACGAAATTATTGCACCAGGCCAAAACTTTCCCGTATTGAGCATGACCGGCACTACCGGCACTTGCAACGCATGATATATTGCTGTTATCCCCTCTTGATACTGCTTATCGCTAGGAGCTTCAGTACTTCTCGTACCTGCGGGGAAAAGGGCAATAACTTTTCCGTCTTCGTATTTTTTTCGACATTCCCTGATCATCTTCTTCAAGGCAGCAACTTTTTGGCTTCTATCTATGTACATGGAGCCACAAAGGGTAAACCACAATCCTAGGACGGGAAACTTCTTGAGCTCCTGCTTCAAAATAAAAGACGGACAGTTAAGTTCCACATACAATATCATTGGGTCGAGGGCTGATTGGTGCTCAGCACCTACTATGAAGGGCCCATTCGGCAAGTTTTCTCGTCCAACAACCTCGTACGTAATACCCTCGCAGATTTGACATATCCACAATAATCCCTTCATGCCAACTCTACCTAGCGCACACGCCACTCTACCACGAAAAGACAAGGCAATCGGCAGCGTAATCACAGAAAAAACAATGGCATATAAGGTGGAAAAAATATAGAATGCCAAGGTCTTGTCCCCGCAGTTACATCGCTGTAATGTATGGTAGCAACGCCCCTTGTAATGTAAAGCTGTTTCTATTTCAGGAGAAATGATGTGTCCGTGAGGCCCCTGGTTGTCTTGCCTGATAGTAGGTTGTTCCTTTGTTCCGAGGAAGTACAGAAAACTGACCCGCGCGAGGAGCTTGACGCTCTTGTTACTGATATGTTCGATACCATGTACGCTAATCATGGAATAGGGCTGGCCGCGGTACAAATTGGCGTTCACAAGCGTGTTTTCGTTATTGATCTTAGCGACAGAAACCCCGAGGGAAGGGCTCGTTATAACGAGGAGTTGGGCGATGGTGATGTACACGACGGCTATGTATCGGAGTGCGCTGGTTTGGTAATAATCAATCCCATAATAATCGAGGAATCGCAAGATAACGTGGCTATGGAGGAGGGGTGCCTGTCGGTTCCTGAAGAGAGAGAATCCGTAACGCGTCCAGAGCGCATAGTTCTTGAGTATACAGACCAAAACGGCGCTAAAAAAGTGTTGCGCGCGAAGGGCTTATTAGCTCGGTGCTTACAACACGAAATAGATCATTTGAATGGCACCGTGTTTCTGAAACACATCTCGAAGTTCAAGCGTGATTTAGTGATGGAAAAAATGAAAAAGGCCGCACCACGGCGGGCGCACAACGGCTGAGATTGTCTATACTTTTGCCCTAAGGGGGCCGCTTACAAGCCACCGATAAGGTAGCGTGGCGTTGTCTGCCCCACCAGCGCATGTGCCCTTTCTGCTGCGGGAACATTGCACCAAAGCGGCTGGATAATCCCTGTAGGGCCCAGCATTGGCGTTGAACCTGTGGCCAATTGTGTGTATGTAGGACATGGCCAGTGTCTTGTTAAGCGTGGCATCCTTCGTACGTGTTTTGATTTCCGTTTTTAGGTGTAGTTATGACTGAGCATAGTAACAGACCTGATAGCACCACAACAGCAGAGCTTGCTGAGACTTTAAAGTTTTTTCATGATAGTGGAGCAACCAGCATATTACACGACACGCTGCTCGATGATAGCGAGCTGCCAAAAATATCGCCTGCTAAAGACAAAGCGAGAAAAAGAGCGGCGAACAATGCGGGCATTCTGCATTGGGTAACAGAAGCAAGCGATACAGCATGCAAGTGCGAAAACCTTGAAGAACTGTGCATAGCAATTCGCGGTTTCGCGGGCTGTGAAATCAAAAAGACCGCACTAAACACGGTTTTTTCTGACGGAAATCCCAATTCCAAGATAATGTTAATTGGTGAAGCGCCCGGCAGCACCGAAGATAGGGAAGGCCGCCCGTTTTGTGGAACTAGTGGCATGCTGCTAGATAAGATGTTCGCAGCCATAAACCTGTACAGAACGACCAACATGTACATCAGCAATTCTGTATTCTGGCGTCCTCCAGGAAACAGAAAGCCTACAGACTTTGAGATCGATGTTTGTAGACCGTTTGTAGAAAAGCATATTGCCCTGGTCAATCCTGACATCGTCGTTATGGTAGGGAGCACGGCATGCACTTCTGTATTGAAATCTCACGATAGCATTTCTCGATTGAGAGGGAGGTTTCATGAATACACAAACTGTTTCCTTACCCGCAACATCACTGCAATGGCCATATTCCACCCCGCATATCTTCTGCGCCAACCTGCTCAGAAACGCCTTGCTTGGGAAGATTTAAAAATGCTTAGGTCCTATATCCAAGAGAAACAAAGCGCGATTTGAGTGCGCCATTGGCAGGTACATGGCACTATGGTATGTCTTTGCCCCGCCTCGGGCGCAACCATGAAAAGAACAGAGCCTTGATGAGCATGCATCACAGCATGAGCTCGCACATCACCTGGCTAACTTGTTTAAAACGTTTATTTATGCCTGATCTACGACGGATAACATGCTTCATATAAAGTGATTTGCCCTAGGGTCTGTTGATTTACAGGATTCTTCCATCTCTTTGATACTCCCCACGTATAATGGAAGTAATGCCGACTGCACCTGAGAAAAAACATGGCTGTTTCCTATACAAGGGAGGGGATCATAGTCTGGAAACATGGGTTCATGGTGAGTGCTGTCTGAGTACACTCCCATGATATCAAGGTAGTAATCCATCGTGTAACCTCCATGGTTATGAGATTCGAAACACTCCTGGGCAGCCAAAATCACCGAAGTCATCGGTTGTTGTGCGCGTTCTTTTTCAAAAGTTTTACTTTTTTGCGAAACACACATGCAATGCCGCTGCCCAGAAAACCACAAACTCTTTTACCTTTCTTTGAATAACTCCAGCGACTTTTCTCTTGTCACTTGGCGAGTTTCTTCCTCCAACTTCCTTCTAAAACTCGGAGTAGAGCCATATTTGCTCACATCCACTTTTAGCTGATATCTGTTCGTCTTTCTCTGACTAAACAGGTCTCCTAACACGCTCTTGAAAAATTTCATATTTGTCTCCTACTGTAACAATAATTTGGTCTTCCGTCGTCTGAAGGACATGACTGACACATTGCACAACTTCGCGACATGGCCAACAGCAGCAGTGAGTTTCGCTGTTGCTTTGCCATGCTCCGCTACGGAAGGGTTTAACGGATAGCACCAACAATTTGGCCGCTCGGTGTAGAGCAGTTACTTCATAGTACAAACAATCTCTTCCTCCCATCACGGATCGATTACGCTCAAAGCAAACCATGAACAACCACTGCGGCTAAGCAAGACAGCACGGGATCTGGACACCAATAAGGTGCCAGCACGCAAGACTAATCTTCAATATCCCAACTTCGAAGCTGCGCGGCACGCCAGGGACTTACCTCTTCCACTCACGCGGACTAACCATTTCTGGAAAACTTCGACCAGCACCACTAAGTACGAGTGCCTCATAGCTCTGCACTGCTGTAAAGAGGTTTTATCTCACCCAGTAGCAGAAAGCAGTAACTGGTGTTTTGAAGCGAAAATATGTGCTTGCGTGTCATAGGTTGCACTATGAGGTACTCCTTCAGTTATCCATAAATTTATACCCAAAGCCACACTCGATTTGCTTGTAGCCACACATGCTCAAACCTTTCGCATGTAGCTTTGAGTCTTTAACGTTAAATTGTCGTCGTAACACCAAGAAGACCAGCCAGCAGCCTCCCTAGAGGCAACTCTCCGACGTTACACCACCCTTAATGTGTTGTTAAGTGAGGCAAGGAAAAGGCCTACAACACAGTTTCCTATGGCTTTTGAGCTTGGGGAAGGTCTAAAACACAAAACAAGGAACGTGTTGCAATAGAATGCTGCACGCCTTCTATTCCCGCTATAGCCGCAAATGCTTTAGTACAATTTGCCGCCGTTATAGCACCGCAGGTCAAAACGACGTCGCCTTTTTAGGGGGGAAAACTAAAGAAAGCGTTAAGGGGAACAAACGCCAGTAAACTACGTCAGGCTGTTGAACTCGCCACGTTCGCTCATAAGTTTATCGAGCTTCTTGCGAATTTCTATAGCCTTTTCAAACTCCAGATTTTCTGCGTGAAGCTGCATCTCCTTCTGCAACCTAGCAATATCCTCCCCGGTGACAGTGATCTTTCCAGGACGCGTTTCGCTCTTTGCCGCAACCCTATCTTTGAGACTAGTTAGAATCGATTTGCTAATCCCTCGAGGAGTGATACCGTGCTTTTTATTATGAGCCTCTTGAATGGCACGACGCCGATTAGTCTCTTCCAATGCCGATTGCATAGATTTGGTAACCTGATTGGCATACAGGATAACTCTTCCTTGTACATGCCGTGCGGCGCGGCCAATGGTCTGAACCAGCGCCGTCGACGACCTGAGAAATCCCTCCTTATCGGCGTCCAAAATACCGACAAGGGCACATTCCGGAATGTCCAGCCCTTCGCGCAGAAGGTTGACCCCGATTAAAACATCTATCTCCCCGGATCTGAGGCTGCCTATTATCTCTATTCTTTCAAGCGTTTTGACGTCAGAATGCAAGTACGCAACTTGCAAACCCACTTCTCGCATGTATTCTGCAAGATTTTCCGCCATTTTTTTTGTTAGCGTAGTGATCAAAACCCTCCATCCTTGGTCAACCACTGCGCGACTTTCGCACACAATATCAGCTATCTGTCCGTCTGCCTTTTTGATTGTGCATACTGGGTCGAGAAGTCCAGTAGGTCTGATTATTTGTTCCACCACAACTCCATTTGCCCTTTCTATCTCATAGGGGCCGGGAGTTGCTGAAACATAGACAATGGTGGGCTTGCGACTTTCCCACTCCTCAAAGGTCAGAGGCCGATTGTCGAAGGCTGACGGCAGACGAAAACCATGATTAACCAGGTTTGCCTTCCGCATCCGATCGCCGTTATACATGCCCCTAATCTGCGGCACCGTAATGTGGCTCTCATCGATAAACATCACCGTATTGGGTGGTAAATAGTCCAGCAGAGTGTTGGGTGGGTCCCCCGCTGCCTTACCACATAAATATCGAGAGTAATTCTCAATACCCTTACATGTGCCAGTTTCTTTGAGTAGTTCCATATCAAATCTGGTACGCTCTAGTATTCTCTCCGCCTCAATAACTTTGTTATTCCTGCGGAAGCGGAGTACACACTCCTGAAGTTCTTCCTCTATTTTTGACAATGCCTGCATTAAGGTGGGACGAGGTGTGACATAGTGACTATTTGGAAAGACCTTTACCTTGTCCAGATGGGAAGATACCTTCCCCAGAACATTATCAACTTCCTGAATAGATTCAATCTCATCACCAAAAAAAGATAAACGCCAAAAATGGTCCTCATGGGTAGAGGGAAAAATTGTGACAATATCGCCCTGCACATTAAAGGTACCCCTAACACAGTTCGCACTTTTTTTGTACTGCAACTCAACCAGCTTATCTCTTAGATGGCAGATATCTATACGCATACCCACGGTGAGAGGTAGAATCATTTCGGAATAGAGCTCAGGAGATCCCAAACCATAGATGCAAGACACACTAGCAACAACAACCACGTCTTTCCTTTCAAGCATGGAACGCGTCGCAGAATGCCGCAACATGTCTATTTTCTCGTTTATGAGGGCATCCTTTTCGATGTAAACATCACTGTGCGGTAAGTAAGCTTCTGGCTGATAATAGTCATAGTAGGACACAAAGTACTCAACAGCATTGTTAGGAAAAAAAGCCCGCATCTCCTCATAAAGCTGAGCAGCCAGTGTTTTATTGTGCGCCAAAATGATAGCGGGGAACTGACCTTTCTCTATTATGGACGCCATGGTAAAGGTCTTGCCAGAACCTGTCACCCCTAGCAGAACTTGCTCTTTGGTGCCACGTTTTATTCCGGAGCAAAGGCTGCGAATGGCAGCAGGTTGGTCCCCTGATGCAGCAAACTCAGAAGTAATTTTTAGTTGACCAATCAAATCACTATCCGGTCCGCCATAGATCTAATATAATGTAGCCGATATTGTGTTGTACTGCAAAATGCATCTGGTAGGTAAGTCCATCGTCACACTTTTGTTGTGTATCCTCTCTGTATATTTTGTGTTACCCAATTTTATGGACTCGAAGTATCTGCTCTCAAAACAAAAAGCGAATCTCGGACTTGACCTTCATGGTGGTACACATTTACTACTAGAAGTGGACTTTAACGAGCCGTTGCGGGAACGGTTGTATAACCTGAACGATGAACTACAGGATTACTTAAAACGCGAGAAGATTGCACACAGCAAGTTGTACGTGAAGGAAAATGCCGTAGTGGTTCACTTAGATGCTGTTGCCGACGTTTCGCGCTTGAAGGATTTCAACGAAAACGTGGTTTTTCGCGGCACGTTTCCACACATCCAGGTGGCATTCAGCGAACCATATAAAAAAGCAATGCTGAAGACCATAATGGCAGACTCCATCAACAATATCCTGCGCCGATTAGATAAGTCAGGAACAAAGGAAATCACCATAAAAAGCCAGGGAGATAATAAAATTTCTCTACAGGTACCTGGAGTGCATAATGTTGATAGCATAAAATCTTTGATTGGAAAAACCGCCAAACTAACTTTTCACCTTCTGGAAAATGTAACTAGCCTGGCAAATATAAATCCAACGACGACCGTGCTGCTTTATGACGCCGAGGGCAATATGTACCCTGTTTTGAAGCGAGTCGAAATAAGCGGAGATTCCCTAATAGATGCCAGCGCAGGGTTAAACAGCGTCGGCAAGCCTGTGGTTCTTTTCAAGTTCGATAGCGCCGCAACAAAGAAATTCGCTGAGATAACCAGGACACACGCGGGCAAGCCCTTTGCTGCCGTGCTTGACAATACAGTGCTTACTGCTCCGGTCATCAGAGAACCCATACTGGGAGGGAATGGTGAAATAAGCGGTAGGTTTGATTTTACCGCAGCAAAAGAGTTGGCCATTCTTCTAAAGTCGGGGGCTCTTCCAGCGCCATTGAAGGTTATAGAGGAGCGAGTTATCGGGCCCAGCTTGGGGGAAAGGTCAATATCTAAAGGAAAGATAGCAACCATATCCTCGGTGCTCGCAGTGTCAGTCTTTGTAATAATGACATACGGGATCCTTGGTTGCTTTGCTGTAATCGGCCTGGTATTTAATATCGTCTTCATACTACTTGCTATGACATTGTTGGGAGCTACTTTAACGCTTCCTGGAATTGCGGGAATAACCTTAACGGTGGGCATGTCAATTGATGCCAATGTCCTGATATTTGAACGCATAAGGGAGGAGTTCAAAAAAACCGGCAGGATTCGTCTAGCAGTTGACAGAGGTTTTAAGAACGCAATGGCCACAATTTTTGATTCAAACATGACCACGCTAATTGTTGCCGTAATTATGCTGGTATCGCAGAGTACATCGGTCAGTGGCTTTTCCGTGACGCTAGGAGTGGGGATACTGTGTTCAATGCTTTCTGCTGTCGCCCTGACCAAGGTGCTGATCGACGTTGGTGTTCACCTAAAAATCATCAAAATCTAGCACAGAGTAATAAGCAATGAGGTCTTTGTATGAGTCACGATGCAGATTCGGGGAAAGTGGTAGCCTGTTCTGGGGCCGATGATAAGGGGCTGTTCTTTGGCCATCCTCAAGTATATGTAAAGATACCACCTGGCGAGTCAGTGCCATGTCCTTATTGCGGAAAAATACTGAGTTGAGACCTGTAAGACATACATTGGCTACGAGGAACCGATATCATTCAAGTAACAGATCGCCGACACTTGTGTGTGCCGGTGCCAATGATCGTTGTGTCAACAACCACGCAACGCTGTGAAGGGAATGAATGAGGTACTGAAGCGCAGCGTTATATTACCAGCACATGAAACAGTGTTTTGATCGGACATTTGTGGTAAAATTTAATACATCGCAAAACGCAAAACTTACCATCCTGCTGCGTCACTGGACTTTTGAATTTAAAAGTTGGGAGGACACTGGATATGCCACGTCATGACGTTGATATTTGTAACGAAATTGTTAGACGGTCGATTTTCTTCTCTGAGGAGCTAGGAACAATTTGCCACGGTGATGTGATTCCGGGAGTCGCTCCTATATCCGAAGTTTTAGATGCTAACCAAGATCTGATGCCGGTTCTATCCTCGACTGATCAAGACTTTAAACAGGCGTTGTTGAGCAGAATTTTTGTTCTATATAACACGAGGCCCGAGGATGTAAGACACAGGACTGCTGCCCTAGTCAATAAGACAAATTTCGCCATCCGATTGATAAGCGCCAAAGCAGACCACGAGGTCATAACCACATGCGGCTTAACAACTGCGCTGCCGCTTTGTCCTGCTGCAGTACTTCCTAGGGATGTTTTGTTGGTTGTGTACGCAAAAAACCTTTCCGTATACTCTTTGGCGGAACAAAAACGCTTATTATCTCAGGGACACATTAAGCAGCAGCTTGTAGACTTAATAGCATCCTTGTCGGGCACCACATCCTTTACACGGCCTTATGGCCAAGATGATGAGCAACACAGGAATAACATTCTTTGTGTGGCACGGTACAACACTGCGGAGAAACCCTTGTTACACCAAGTGTTGGACTCCGTGTTCTACATGGAAAGCAGTGCCCTACTAACAGGAAGAGAACGAGTTCTTCGCTACGTGACCACGATCTTGTTGTTCCCTACGATTGTCATGCCTTTGGCTTGTTTTGTGTTGTTCCTAGGACGACAACACAGAGCCCGGTACGCTGCCGCAAATTTAACCCGCTGGCAGTATGCGCAACACAAACAACGGCTTTCAGCTCTGCGCAGTGTATCGGCCTTGCTGCGAGATGCGTCTTCGCAAACCGCGGTATACAGAGAGTCAATCTTTCAGCTGCTAATCTCACGGGGATATTTGGACGCGACACTACGCCCCACGCCTGAAGGAAAGAAAACAAGTGCTAAACACAATTTGATGCTTGCAACCGCAAACCACCTGCTAACAACAAAACAACGTGTTGCGCGTTGCATATTTTGGACAACCCTGGCACTTACTATAGCAGGTTCCCTTGCCCACTCTGTGCTCATTGCTCTTCCACTAGTAAATGAGACCAGAGCATTTACTGCGTTTGTCACAGCGTCAGTGAGTGGATTGCTGTCAGCTGGGGTTTTTGCATTTCACATACAGAACAAGACTGCAAAGTTCTCTATCATGGGCGTAATAGTGATCGCAGCTATAGGGCTAGCTTCTATTTCTGCTATATTTTACATCAGTGAACAACTCCCTATTGCTCAAAATAAAATATCTGCGCTCACCGCGTTGATAATGGTATGCGCCATGGCGGTGGTAGGTGTGTCATTAATTGAAAACTTGCTGCTGCACAGAAAAGATCGCGCCACTGCTGAAGAACTTGGAATGAGCCTGACTGCTTACCTAGATGTCAAGCCACACCTAGATTATGAGCTCAGAAAGTGCGACGATGATCATATGTTAGCTTCTGCTTGCCTTAACGCTCTACGTGCCGGGGGCGCAGATATTAGACCGTTGCTTCTTGACAACCCAGAAATTGAACAATGCATTGCTCAAAGTGAAACTCCATTACGGGCAGCATAATGAAAGCCCGTATAGGGCTTTCATATAATGGCACTGATGAGGAAATGAATCTAAAAAATCCTACGGCAGAAAACTAGAATAACATCCTACTGCCGAACTCTAAACTTACCGCAGTGTAACCAAAGCTGGCAGTTGCTTCGTTGTTAGAGTTGCTGTAGTGGCTGATATCGTCAACCAACCTCTTAACAGGTATTCTGTCGTATTCCATGCCCTTTATGCCGCTATAAACCGCGCCCGCGTATATTGTAAACTTAGGTGTCAGGCTATAGTCCAAACCTAACTTGAGTTTGTACGAAAATTGGGCGTTAATGTGGCCTTCCGCAACTCCCACTATGCTACTGCCAATTCCCGCACATGTGTAAGGAGACAATCTAAACTTCGTGACCTTGATAGGAAGAAAGTCATAGCACAAATTCGCCGTAAACGACGTATTGTTGATCGAAGTAAGCTCAACAATTTCAGCACCTTCCGCCCCCATCGCTATGGAACGAGTTATTATCCCGTCTGGATCCTCCACACTGTCAATATAGGTGTCGAATACCTCACTATCTTGACGAACCAGCTCGTCACGCGCCGCTTTTACACCCGGAGTTATTGCTTCCTCTTTCTCTGCAAGATGTTTAGCAATGTGCCCTAAAAGTCTGGCATGATGGCCAAAAATCGCCGCCTTGTCGGCACCCAACAGCGTAGGATCCCTGAGGTACTTTATTATCGTATTAACGCCCCTTGATGAAAATTTGGGAAAATGCTCGACTAACCGTGCTGGAACTCGCGTACTTTGAACGGTCACTTCTTTACCCAAAGCAAAAGGAATACCTCCAGCACGCAGTTTTTTTTGTTGGCCCGTTGGTACAATATCAAATTTCACATGGTCAACTTCTAGCTCCATCCTCATACCACGGTGAGAATAGCCAAGCGCACCTTGATAACCTGAGGAACTCTTTTTAAACCTAAATTCAGGATACGTGGCCGTTGACCAGAAAAAGTTCTCAGAGTGTAGCTCTGATACGCCCTGCCTTTTATGATACGGGAATACCCACTTTGTTTCCTCATTTGTTCCAATTCGAAAACCGCTTACATTGCTGATCACAGGACCATAACCCAAGCTCACGTAAAAATGTGCTGTCCCAGGCGTTAGCTGCGCCGCATGTGGCGATACCGCAATCACTCCACTTAACATGGAGACAGCCGCAATTATCGTACCCAAAGGCTTAACCATAAATTATCCTCATTCCTATGAAAATCCCGCATCTTGACTGAAAAATCCATCAAGCTTCCCGTAAATCTGCTTCAGAATGGGTGATTATGCTTAAAAAAGTATTTAATATATTGATTTATCCAAAAAATATAACTAGCTCATGGGATTAATCAACGTATTAGTCAAAAAATTGCGCGGAAACATCATAAGGAAACGATTTGTGCTCCGGAAATAAACTCAAAATGTTTGCTTTTCACAAAGACAGCCCCAAAACCCGAAGAGTGATACCTGGATTGTAGTCGTGGTCCTGACGCGGCTAGTTGTCTTCAAAACCGTATGATCTCCACTTCTTTGTGACCATTTCCACGATATCATCGCACATTTTTACTGGGATCCCCCATTCCCTTTTCGTCTCTGGAGGGATCTTGTTAGTTGCGTCAAATCCTGCCTTGCTACCCAATCCAGATTCTGGCGATGCAAAGTCGAGATAGTCAATGGGAGCTGATTCTATCATAACGACATCTCGCGCAGGGTCCATCCGGGTAGAGATTGCCCACATAATATCTTTCCACTCACGGACATTTATATCGGAATCAACGACAATTACGTACTTTACGTAAGTAAATTGACGCAGAAATGAGAATATTCCCATAATGATACGTCGCGCGTGCCCAGGATATGCCTTTCGGATTGAAACGACCGCTATCCTATAGGAACACCCTTCTGGAGGAAGAAAAAAGTCACATATTTCGGGGAATTGAGCAATCAACATGGGAATTAACAACTCATTCAAAGCTTCTCCCAAAACAGAACACTCATCTGGCGGGCGGCTGGTATATGTGCTTAGATATATCGGGGAAGAACGCATGGTTATCGCAGTTATTTCAAATTTTGGAAACTGCTCCACACTGTTATAGTACCCCGTATGGTCGGAATATGGTCCCTCGTCAAGGTGATCGCTTTGGCTCACCATACCTTCTAACACAATTTCAGCATTGGCCGGGACACGCAAAGGAACTGTGACACAATCAACCAGAGCAGTAGGGCTTTTCCGGAGGATGCCTGCAAACTGATATTCAGACAGCGTATCAGGTACAGGCGCCACGGCCGCTATGGTCGTATACGGATCAGTGCCTATAACCACAGCCACAGGAAAATCACCCCTTCCTTCTGCCACCCACCTAAAATATTGCTGAGCTCCGCCACGGTGCCGCAGCCACCTCATTATCGTAGTTTTTTTATCCACAACCTGCATCCTATACACTCCCAGATTGTAGTTGTCTTCTTTTGCGTCACCAGGGCCACGTGTCACGACAATAGGCCACGTAATAAGCGGTGCGGGCTCGTCAGGCCAGCAGGTTTGTATTGGCAATTTGCCTAAATCTATATCATCATTCCGAATTATCACCTCCTGACACGCTGCTTTACGCACATGAGTATTGCGCGCTGCCAGCACATTACGAAGCAGTGGAAACATGTCCAGCAAATCGCGGAATGACTCCGGAGGCGTAGGCGTCCGAAGGAAAGATAATAGGCGACCAATATCACGCAACCCTTCGGGCTCTGTACCCAGACCGTTGGCAACACGTTTTACAGTCCCAAAAAGGTTCACCAACACAGGTATCTCACTGGGGCCATAATCAGTAACAACATTGGTAAACAGAGCAGCTGGACCACCTGTTTTGACCAGCCTACTGTGGATTTCTGTCATTTCCAGATTTGTTGACACCTCCTCTGTTACCCGAACTGCATCACCACTTTTTTCCAAAAACGCCAAAAATTCGCGGAGGCTTGAAAATGACATACCACACCCATTAGTGCACACTATGTAAGGTAACACACAGCATGTAACGATACTACAACAACAGAGTTTCTCCTTAGCCACATGTACTGCAAAATCCTACTGTTACACGACATAACGCCCTTTTGCATGACTGTTGCGCTTGATTTTTATACCAAAAATCTACAGCCTTTGACGGTCGGTGACTTTTAACTGGAAGCAGCTCCCATGCCAATAACTGTTTTGCCTCGATGCCAATACGCTAGCCGTGACACGGGCAAATTACAAAAACTTCCATTCACGCCCCAACATGTACAGAAAGTACCGACCATATTTGCTGTGGTGTTCTAACAAAAATGGTGCCACAGTTTCTAACCTTAACATTCAGGAGGACGAAAACAGAACTAACATTTGAAACAAACACACTGACCTGCCGAAAGGCCGGCACACCTTTCCTCATGCTGGATTGAACGCGTTTCACCGGTAAAAACCACCTGTTGTTCATGGCCATTTAGTGCTACTTTAAGGCTAAAGCAGCGCACATCATTACTGAAACAAGTTATGGAACGTAAAATACGCAAACACACTACAAGTTCTGCCGGCATATGGAAAGCCTGCACATCCGACCAATGAAGGCAACATGCCCCACACGTCTCACAAAATTATACAGCTCTCACTAGCACAACATTCTGCCATCATCGGTACAAAATGAGAAGCAGGGTGACACCCCAAAGTCCACACCTGCTTCCAAATGCTTTTATCCGTGTCTGCGTTTACTGCGAGAATTGAAAAACCACATGCGGTTGGCAAGAGCTTTCACATGAAATCATGCACTACACACGCGCATTGTGGGTAGACACAGAACACAACACATACGCACGTACTTCTTGTATAGTTATCGACAAATCTCTCATTATCGAGAGCTGCATCATACTTTTTCTGTATGGCATTAAAAGTAGGAAAGCTAATTAGTTCTAGAAAGCGTATCTGAGGCCAACTTCTCCGCCAAGATATGCAATACTCATTTTAGCCTGGGCTGAAGTTGCCTTGGGATACAACGCAGCATGCTCAGGAACAATTACTTTCATTCCTTCATAGTTGCTACCATGCAATGTATGGTAATAACCGCCCAAAAACATTACTACATTGGGAGTGACGTGCACGCCAACACCTATTTTTCCTTGATACCCATGCACTAGCTTTTTGGTCTCAAGTAAATTCAGGGAATTTCCACTCACCCCAAAACACATGTACGAAATTACAGGGTCAGTATTTGCTTTGATGTCATAACAAACATTAAGGGCCACCGTTTCGATACCGATTTTTTTATTTCTCACTACGATATAGTTAGAAGCAGTGATCTCCTCACCTCTTACCAGCGCTGTATAAGATGCATTATCCTCGCGCACAGAGCCTTCACCGCCTCGGACCGGGAAAGTATTCCTCGTTCCCTCAAGTTCTATCCTCCAAGAACCTACGAGAACACCCGCACTGCCGGAAAAGCCAAAATAGTCATTTTCATAGTACGCAGGACGGTATGGGGCAAACGCCAATCTGTCGTTGATATCAGCAGTAGCGTCCCCTCTCATGCTCATTTTTGTTACTGTCATCACATCAGGAACGTATGTTTTACTTTCTGCAACATCAAGGTTGCTAAAGCTTGGAAAACTACTCCTATAACTTCCGCTTACGTAAAAACGATTTGCCTTTACATTGTCCCCATCACAAGAGAAAGCCTGCGGAGGAGCACAAACCATAACACACAGAACAACCTTAGCTGCGGCTCCGCCCAGCCCAGTAATCTTCGTCATTAATTCCATAAATATACCACATTAGTTAGCTTGTTCACATGGGACACGACGCATCGAGACATCGACATAGCTCATGCACTGCAGAACAGCCTTTTAAGGAATAAACATTAATTTATAGCTAATGTAATAGAAGGAGGATTAGGAAACTTCAGGTAACGCCGCGCAAAGCACCGATACACATCTGTAGAGTTTTTTCTATAATGCACTTTTGTCATAATATAGACATATATGTTATGTTTGCACACTTTTATAGGAAATTTCATATAAAATGCTTGTAGAGCATAGAACAAGTGCAAACGTACTTTGTATTTAGCGTACTATTTGAGCCGGATAAAGCCTGTTTTTACTAAAACGCTGCTTTGGTGAAACTTGCAGTGGTTGAGAACAGATCTGATGTGTCCAGAAAATCGAACACCTTATACGTTGCTTCAAGTTTTATGAGTTAGTCAAATTAACGTGTTGTTGCATTGTTTTTGATGCGCAGTTCTAATAAAGTTATGACATAATACACTGCGCCACCGCGTATAAATGAGCCTTAGTATACTATTTATCCTAATTAATAAGAAATTTCCTAAACAAGCGATAACATTGGCATATAAATGGGCACGATACTCTATGTAATGGATCCACATTATCCAACGTTACGTGACTCACACTTTATGTCGAAGAAGTGGAAGGTTTTGAGATCGCAGCATACATTCGCATCACTTATGCTAGGATCTCCACTACCTCACCACCGGATATAGTCCTCGTTAGCAGCCCAGCTACCTTGTTCTTTTCGGCGCTGGTTAGTTCTCTATTCAACGCCGTACTTAGGTCTTCCGCTTTCGCGACGTTGCCGGTCCCGTTAGGCCACGCTTTGCCTTTCTCGTTAGCATCCACGCCAGCCTTCGTAAATAGTTTACTGAACTCCGCGCCGCCGTTGCCGCTGCCAGTCTGCTCGCACTTCCAACTGCCTGCCGCATTGGTAGTGTCCTTCTTACAAACCTTTCCATCAATATCCTTTGCCGATGTGCCAACAGCCTCAGC
>NZ_CP046391.1:1154913-1169545 GCF_012790675.1 Anaplasma platys | reverse complement strand
GTGTTTATCTTCCCTTCCGCTGTCCCCGGCCAGCCCCGGTTGGTTTGCTTGTTGGTGTACCACACGTGTGCCCCAAGCTTCCCGTCTGTCGGAGTTCCTCGGTGACTGCTTTCCCCCAACAGCGCCCGGCTTTCGACTGTAACACTGGCGCAGTTTGGGGCCGGATATATTGCTTGGCCGTTCATTGTCCACAGCTTCCTACATGTCCCAGGCGTGTCTTCTCGCAACGTATTCGCCCCTCTCAAGTTTGCAAACCTCCGACTCAACGTGCTGTCACTCGCCAGCGAACTCACTCTTTGCGCGGTACTTCCCGTTTCCTCCGCAGGAAAGTCAACATAATCTACGCAACTCCACGGCTCCGCTCTTATCCTCGGTATGCTACGCCCACCGCTCCCGCCTGGCACGGTGTAGTCCAAACTATCATCCACCGCAACCTTCTTATTACAAACCTTGGGGTCAATTGATGGGCTCGTCCGTCCTACGGCCTGGGCAAACGCAACAATATCATGTGGTGAAGTTGCCGCTAAGGCATGCCCGAGACGTTCGGTCTTGCCACTTACCACATCATGCGCTAGCTCTTTCGCCAAAAGGTGTACTGTTTCCGTTCTCGCATACTTTCCACCAGGGCCTATTCCTCTAGCTTCAAATTTTTCATAGCCTAATTCAACTTCTATCCGTGCGCCATTTTTCTTATAACCAACACTGCCTTCCATCGCCCAGTCAGTGTTGCTTTCAAACTGGATCCGCGGATCCTGTACCCGCCAGTTAAAATTACTATCTAGGTACGTCCCTGTATCTTTGACTGCAATAATGCCCGACCGCTAACGAGGGCGAGGGACCTGCGGGCCAGAGTTAGTCGACAACTGTGCCCGTTACCGTTACTGGCAAATTGCCCACTCTTAATGACCCGGGGTGGTCTTGCACCTTACTTACATCTAATAAGGATAAGCCATAAGGGCCGGCGGTGGTTAATAGCTTACCTACCAGCATCTCGCCAGCATACACTTCGGTGCTGAAGGGCGGCCAATCTGGTGAAGCCACTGCCCACAACGTGTATAGCTTCTTTTTAGCGCCGATTATGTGCATACGTGCCACGGTCTCTTGGCCTATGTAGCACCCCTTTCTATGACAAATAGCGTTCACTCTGTCTAACCCGAAATGTAGCGGAAAAGATTCCCCCTTTACCATATCCTCAGGCGAGGGAATAGTATTCCTAATTCTAATCTCATCGTATACTCTAGAATCTTGTTCCCTAGAAATCTTATCAAGTGCCGGGCTGTTTATTGGAATGATATGGCGCATTCCAAGCTCCGCACAGCGCGGGTCAGCAAAACTCACCGTACCATTTTCACCAATTTCAGCCGACACAGGTGCGTTTACGTTAGTGTTCTGGCCAACGTCTACTGCGACAACGTACTGGTCAGCTTTGAGGACCTTTACTTTCAATTGCACACGATATAGACGCAGAAATGCGATTAGATCTTCCCGTTCCGTACACGCACAATCTATAAGGAAATACTCATCCAATTTTACCAGGAAGAATTCGTAAAGGAACCTCCCTCTTGAATTCAAAATGCAATTGTAAATCGCGGTAGGTGGGACCATTGAATTTACGTCATTTGTCGTGATATTGTGCAGGAAAGGAGCAGCATCGCAGCCACTAACCTTGATTACACAGCGGGTACTCAGCTTAAACATTTATGCTCAAGAAACCAACTCTCAACATCACTTTTCCCCCTACGGGGCGATCTCCCACCAACATATCACAAAGTACTTTTACCCTTTAGTGAGCGCATTTTCAATACGGCATTAATAGTGCCAAAAACTCCTCCAACAGAAAGCAACGCAAAGCCGCCCCATACCAGATTGATCAATGGTTTGTAGCGCAACTGCACCGGTAGACCATGGGTTACATTAGGAGTGCCAACTACCACATACAGATCTGACATTATATTGTGGCAAGTGCTACTCACAATGTTATGAGTGCCTTCAACATAGTAGAAACGGTTCTCCGGCTTAAGTTTGCATATTGTCTTATTCTGTCCGGTGCGCTTGATGTCAAATTCTCCCACGAGGGACTCATAATATTCCTTTTTTAATAGAGACACATCGCTCAGAGTAGCGGTATACCCCTGTAGGGAAATTGTGTCGCCTTGTTTCATGTGAGCGGTTTTATCTAATTGCGCTGTACCTGAATAAACTATCCCCACAACAGCTACAGCAACTCCCAAATGAGCTGACAGCATTGCGCAACGGCCGGGACGAAAGGTTGCCAGAAATGTGGCTCTTGTCCAAGCGTGGGGCAACTTTACCAAAAAGTCTTCGATTATAGAGAAAAACAGATACCCTGCCAGCCACAGAAGCAAGCCAACAAGACCCTGATATATCGCTAGCGGCAAACATACTATTGCGCCCACGGTGGTGACCTTGAAGGAAAGCATTAAAGGTTGTTTTCCATCGTAGCTGAGGCATGGCAGGACCACCATCGCTAACAGCAAAAGCACCAGTATTATACTGAAGAGACTGTTGTAATATGGAGCACCTACGGCTATGGTGACGTTGGTTAGCGCCTCTAACACGATGGGATAAACAGTGCCCAGAAGTATTATAAAAAATGCGACAAGCGTTAAGATGACATGGACAATAAACAGCGTCATCCGCGAAACCAGGTTAAAGGTACAGCTTTCATTCCGTGCTTTACAATTCATTACAAAAGCTGCACAGCAGCTTATCATGATCGTACTTACCAGACACAACAGCGCGACACCTCGGCTTGCATCATTCGCAAATGTGTGTACCGAAATGAGAAACCCGGATCTTACAAAAAATATGCTGTACAAGCTACTGGCAAATGTTGAAATAGCCAGAAAGAAGGTAAAATTGCAGTATATGTTGCTCTTTCTGACGATAGGTAACATGTGCACCAAGGCTGTTCCCAGAAGCCACGGTAGTAACACAACATTTTCAACTGGATCCCAAGACCAAAAGCCTCCCCAACCCAAGACTCGATATGCCCACCAGCCCCCCAGGGCAATGCCAAGGGTTAGAAGGGTCCAGGCAGCTAGTGCCCAGCCACGAATTAGATGTGCCCATACTGCAGGCGAAAGATTTGTGCGAATTGCAGCCAGTGTTATCGCCAATACTGGGCTAAACCCAACATATCCGCTGAACAGTATTGGAGGGTGGATGGACAGTCCAATATCTTGTAGAAGAGGGTTAAACCCCAGCCCGTCATCATCCACGGTAAATGTACGCAAGAAAGGGTTGGCAAAAACCACTTGAAAAACCACAAACGCTCCCACAAGTAGGTGTTGCACCGACAATGCGTTAAACCGTAAATGGTTGCCAGGAAGGAAAAGTTGTAGCATTACCGCGGCTACACTCAATAACCACGTATACAAAAGTAGCGAGCCTTCGTAATTTCCCCAGAGTCCAACTATTTTATATAGAATGGGTTGGAGAGTATGCGAGTTTTGATATACGTTTTCAAAAGAGAAATCATCAATGAGCCTGATATATAGTAGTAACAGCAGCGATAGGCTATGAAGAGCGCTAACAGCGAAGGTAAAAGCGCTTCCCACTGCGTGAAATCTGCGTGCAATTACCGGATAAAAGAAGGAGAGTACACCCGCTACTATCAAAAACGAGCTATATCCATCCACGTTGTTGGACATGCTTGGTATCATCATCTCAGGGAGAGTTGCCTCATTATAACAAAGTCGCCCAGGAGTACTATCAAGAAGTTGCTAAAGGTATTTTCCGGCTCCATGGTAAGCTACTTGGTTCTTTCACTACTACTGTTATTATGATTTTCCAAGAACGGACAAGCCCATCAATTGACCCCAAGGTTTGTAATAAGAAGGTTGCGGTGGATGATAGGTGGGACGTGTTGCTTGGTAGGGGCGCGAGTGGCGGTGGGGCGAGGAGAGTTAAGGATCCAGCGTGGAGTTGCGTCGACTATGAGGGTGATACGTTAAACGTGGACACGATCGACCAAGAGAGCATAGGAGGTGTGAGGCCGGGTCGGATGAATGAGTTTAGCGCCCGTTATAGGAATACAAAGCGCGCGGCGGAGCTGAGGCCGGATGACAATGGCATCCGCAGAGCGATTAAATTCAGGGTGATACGCGAACGAGACGGCACATTGCATGGGATAGGCAAAGCGGACTCGACAAGCCGCGTCGGTACGGCCACTGTGACGACGCGTACACAGCAAGGCGATAGCACGACAACCGCGGAGGTTAAGGAACACGTATGGTACATCAACAAGCAAACCAACCGGGGCTGGCCGGGGACAGCGGAAGGGAAGATAAACACTGCTCAGGGTATGGCTGGGGATTTGGTAAGTAATTTGGATGACGAAGAAAAGGCCACAGTTGCTGGTATACTTACACGTACAGTATCTGGTGGTGAGGTAGTAGAGATCCGTGCGGTGTCGACAACGTCAGTAATGTTGAATGGTTGTTAGTAACGAGCATTGCGCAATAGCCATGTGCACATAGCATAGTACGCAGATCTTCAGGATAACCTTCAGAATCATCTCCAAACGCACCTGCCGGTTATCACCTACGTTACGGTAAGTTACACATACCTAGCGTCACTACCTATTTGTAGTGCTTTTGCCGAGGCTGTTGGCCATCAGGCTACGGAGATTGATAAGAAGGTTTGTGGGGAGAAGAAAGTGAATGGCACAAACGACGGCGACACGGAGACGACCTCGAGTAACAGTTAAGGACGCTGGAGTTGTGTAGAGGGGACGGGAAACAAGGGTTACAGCAAGAAGCCGCACGCCGACAAAGGATTTGTGTGGCGGTCAACAAGCATGGGCAAAAACCGGCTGAGGCTGGACAAAAGTCACAACGTAGAAAACGGGACGGCGCATGGATGGCCTGGGACTGCATCCGGTAATAACGACACTGCGAACGCGGTGGCGCAGGAACTGACTTCACTGCACCGACACAAAACAAGGTTGTGTGCCGCTTTTGGGGTCATCGTGCGCGAAATCGCCGATGCGCACCTGTTGTGTTGCAAATTGTAACTGTAGTGGAACCGTGATATAGAGTAGGGCATACTAAGCTGGGGATGAACATGGGTCTTGAGTGGCTGCTTGCGCGTAGGTACCTAAGTTCAAAGCATGGCAGATTTTTGTGTTCACTAATGAGTGTTCTTTCTATTCTGGGCATTTCTATCGGCGTCGCGACACTTATTTCCGTCATGGCCGTGATGAACGGTTTTTCGGCAAAATTGCTCGACAGTATTCTTGGGATGAATGGGCATGTTACTGTGTACTGTCACAGGGGGGAGAATTGTCAAAATTCTCTTGCAGAGATCAAAGCGACAGAAGGTGTTGTTTCCGCTGTTCCTGTGGTGGAAGGGCAAGCATTACTGAAATCAAAGTCGGCGGCTATAGGTGCAGTAGTGCGGGGAATGGAAATGTCTGAGATTCATAGGAAGTTGTTGGAATATATGGTGAGTGGCAATGTTACAGAGCTGCAACCAGGTATAATTTTGGGATCGCGCCTTGCAGAAAGTTTGAACGTGAACTACGGGGATGAGATCACTGTAGTATCATCAGTTGATGCGCGCACTATACTAGGGTCTGCGCCGAGGACGCAGAAGCATAAGGTTACTGGGATTTTCAACGTTGGAATGTACGAATACGATAGCGCATTTTCGTATATTCCGCTGCCAAGTGCTCAGGTGCTTTTTGGTTACGAAAACAGTGCGAAATACATAGAGGTCCAGCTTAGTGACGCAGAAAAATCTTCTGCTATTTTGGCGCCCATCAAAGAGAAGACGCGCATGAGAGTGGAAGACTGGAAAACGCAGCAGGGGCACTATTTATATGCGCTGCAGTTAGAGCGCGATGCCATGTTTTTTATTCTAGTGCTAATAATTGTTGTCGCAGCCTTTAACATAATTTCCTGTGTTACCTTGTTAGTGCAAGAGAAAATAAGGTCAGTCGCTATGTTGCGCACTATGGGGCTCAGTAAATTTGCGGTGATACGAGTTTTTTGCATCAGTGGTATGTGTATAGGGGTCATTGGGACTGCAATAGGATGTTGTATGGGGGTGTTATTTTCTGTAAATATAGAGCGCATTAGCGACTTTTTGGCTACTTTTGATAAAGGGGCTTTTTTCGCATCCATTGCGTATTGCCTGGAGGGAATATCAACGGAAATGATCTTTTTAGATGTCATAAAAGCGGCTGCTTTGGCGCTGGGAGTCACGTTGGTATCCACTCTTCCTCCTGCTATTATGGCCGCGCGGAAGCATCCTGTGGATATTCTGAAATATGAGTAAATAAATGCGAAAGGAAACATGCGGGTGGTTGGGGATATTCTGTATCTTGGCATTGTGGATATGGGGTGTCGTCTATTTTGCCTTGGATGTAAAAAAAGAGCTGTTCAAGGCTATGGCTAGTATAGAAAGGCTTCAGGATAATAATAGTAGGCTGCAGTATGAGCTTTCTGGTGTTGCAGCAAAGGCTGAGCAGATAAAGTCTTCAATAGCACATTTGAAATCGTCCATTCCCCCCAAAACAGTTGTTGTTAACAGGGATGGCTGCGTGCCCGAGGAATGTTTGGCGCGCGCGCTATTGATTGTTCAGGATCTCCGACGCACTTTCGCCCTGGGTGCGATGACAAGTGATTCAGTAAGCGTGGTGAAGCCGGTGTTAACGGCGCTAAATGACCAAGGCATCGATGATAGCCTGCGGGTGATAGAGAAGTTTCATAACAGGAAGGGATATAGAGAACTTAGAGAGGAATTTTACTCCATAAGAAATGAGCTAAACTTTGGTCCTCAAGGGGCTATGTGGCAGTTGGTGTCTAAGTGGGTTTCGGTTAAGGATCGTAACTCTCAGATATGGCGTGACTACGTTGATTTGGAAAATCTTATGAGGGCAGGTGATTGGGAAGGCACTTTGGAATTTGGAAAAAGCAGCACGTTATCTGCTGTGCCGAGGGTAAAGAGGTGGCTACAGGATCTGGAGTTTGTTTTAGAAATAGAGGCACACCTGTTTGTTATTTACGATAAGCTTGTCGAGCGTGTGCATAAGAACCCAGAGGGCATATGATAATGTTTTTTCTGATCTTCATAGTGGCATCTATGGCGGCTGGGTTTGTGGTGCAGAGTTATGAAACAATGGCTCTGAAGCTAGAAGTTGCTGGTTATGGCATAGAGGCAAGTGTGCCGTTTGTACTTTTTGTTGTGTGTGTGGCGATTCTTGCGATAGTTCTGTTGGCACGCATTTGCATCGCGTTGTCTTGGTGTATTTATAGGGTAAAGTGTTGGTCGGTCACTAAGCAGTACGATCAAATGGGGCGGCAGTTTGCGCGGCTAAGTGTGGGGAACATCGAGGATGTTAAGCAGGTAGTTGTTGTAGCAGACAAGCTAAATAAGTTAGATAGGAGCATTTTAGCACTGCTGCAGGGATGTGCTAGTTTCCGTTTAGGGCAATACGAGATAGCTGAAAAATACTTTTCCTACATTACCACGAAGGGGTTATATGATTCTGGGTTGGGAATGTGGCTTGTTTCAGTGCTGAAAAATGAAAAAAGCCGGGACTGCAAGCTTAGGGTGCTTAGTCGTCTATGCTGTGTGTTTCATGGTAATTCCTGGGTTAGTATATTTAGGCTCGAGATTGCTCTCATGAGTGGCCAATGGGCAAATGTGCTCACGGAACTAAAGTTCATTTCTAGGCACAATATACCCTGCGGTCATGACGTCGCTGCATTGGAGGAAATTGCTTGTTATAAATTGGCCGAGTCTTCTTATATTGCTGGACGGTATAAGGAGGGGCTTAGCCTATTAAAAAAGGCGCGTAGTTTGCAATCGGTGCTTCTATATGCAAGGCTGAATGTAAAGTTGTGTCATGTCAAAAAGGCACTGGAGGTCTTGGAATCCTACTATAAGGAGGTTCCTAATAATGAGGTTGCTGTATTGTATTTGGAGATTTCCCAGGATATTAATTCTGCCATAGACAGACTCGGCAACATTGCGCCGTCCAGCTACACGGGCTTGGTATTGATGGCCAGAAAGCATATAGCCCTCAAGCAGTACAGCGCTGCGGAGCAGTGTTTGAAGCGGGCTTTGGAAAGTTACAATTATGTGCAGTTATACGCCATGATGCTCGATGTTATGGTCAAGTTGGAAAATTTAGATGAAATTGCCTATTGGGTTGATGCTATGCGTAGGGATGCTGTTCCCGACATGCGTTGGCAGTGTGGGCAGTGTCTCAAGGTTGTTGAAAAGTGGGACTACGAGTGTTCCTCATGTGGTGAGTTTAATTCTGTAGTCTGGGTAGAATAAAGCATTCCTTGATTTTTTAGTCTCAGAGTAATTATATGATTCTAGCGGAGGCCTTGTTGGTATTTACCATCACCTGGTGGGTTGCACTTTTTGTTTCCTTGCCTATCAAGATTGAAATGCATGCCGCGGATGAGTGCAGTGTAGGGTGTGACAGTGGGGCACCGAAAAAAACATACTTGTTGGTTAAGGTGCTTATTGTTACTGTTGGGGCGGCTTTAGTTACCGGTCTATATTGCTATTTCAAGCATGTGGGGTATGTCGATAGAGTGTTTGCAATGTTGTTCGAACTTGCCCCGTGATCATCAGCAGATTTCATGGCACAATTTCGCATGTAATTTACGCGGCGAAGTGTTGAACTATCGAGCTAGGGAGGTTGTATGGCGATGCGTGCGCGGGGGAAGGGAAATACTTGACTGGGTATTATGTGTGCGTAATAATACGGCTGTTTTTCCCTATTTGTTGTTTTAGATATCGTGAGTCAGCGGGGGTGTGAGCACGCCGTGTACGGGTACGCTCGTGTGCTAGTGGACATGGTCATGGACGGTTCTGACGGCATGCCGGAGGAGGTGAGGGTTTTATCTGAAGTGTTTTGCGAGGAGGGTGTACGGGAATTTTTTGCGAATCCAGGTGTCTCCCTTGAGGCCAAGGTTGAGGTGTTGGAGCGTGTTAAGACCGCCTGTGGGTTCAGCGATATGCTGATAAGGTTTGCTTGTGTGGTTATTTCCGATGAGCTTTTCCCGGTAATAGGCGAGATTTTCGACAAATTTTTCGTTATGCTCCGGAAAAAGCGCGGCATGTATAATCTAGAGGTGGTTACTGCTGTGCCGTTGTCCCCGCGAGAGGAGAAAGAGATATTGTGCATGTTGCAGGAGAGATATGGTACTCCTGAATTGGTGGCGAAGCGTGTTGATCCTGAGATTTTAGGTGGCTTTATCGCAAAGGGCGACTCCTTCGTGGTCGATGCTTCTTATTCAGGACATCTTTGGTCTCTGCACCGGATTTGTAGGGAAGCTATTTTAAATATCTAGTGATTGTAGGATAGAGCATGGGTGGTGTATCTTCGGGTGAAGTGCTTAAGATTTTGAAAGAAAGAATCGAGAGCTTTGGCAATCCCGTGAGAGCTAGCAGCGTCGGCGAGGTCTTGTCGGTGAGGGATGGGATAGCCGTGGTTTACGGGCTCGATGGAGCTGGATTTGGTGAAACGGTTACCTTTGCTTCTGGTACTAAAGGTGTCGTCTCCGGGTTGGAGCGTGATGTGGCTAGTGTTGTCGTTTTTGGTGAAGACCGGGAGATCAAAGAAGGGGACTCTGTAACGTGTGCAGGGGAGCTAATGAAAGTTCCGGTGGGTTTTTCGCTGCTTGGGCGTGTGGTGAGCCCACTAGGTGCGCCGCTGGATGATAAAGGCGAGGTCTCGAGCGGTGACGGGGAAAATCCTGTAGAGATAAGGGCGCCTGGGATAATGGCGCGGCAACCAGTGAACGAGCCGTTGCAGACTGGTATAAAAACCATAGACATGCTAATCCCAATAGGCAGGGGGCAACGGGAGCTGATAATAGGAGACAGAAAAACAGGTAAGACGGCTATTGCTCTTGATACTATAATTAATCAGAAACGCTATAACAGCAAGGCTGCTAAGAAGGACAGGGTTTATTGCATATACGTGGCAATAGGGCAGAAGAATTCGTCTATTGCCCGGGTGGTTGACAAACTGCGTGAGGCGGGAGCTCTTGATTATACTATAGTTGTTGCTACTGGGGCTTCCGATGCGGTTCCTGTGCAATACCTGGCGCCTTATGCTGCCTGTGCTATGGGGGAATTTTTTCGTGACAATGGCATGCACTGTCTTATCGTCTATGACGATTTGTCCAAGCACGCGGTAGCGTATCGGCAAATGTCTTTGCTGCTGCGGCGGCCGCCCGGACGTGAGGCTTATCCTGGGGATGTGTTTTATATCCACTCGCGTCTTCTGGAAAGGGCTGCAAAGATGAGCGACGCGCTTGGTGGCGGATCACTTACTGCGCTTCCTATAATCGAAACGCAAGCTGGGGACGTTTCTGCTTATATTCCGACTAATGTGATCTCCATTACTGATGGTCAGATTTTCTTGGAGTCAGAGCTGTTTCATCAAGGATTCAGGCCGGCTGTGAACGTGGGTCTGTCGGTATCAAGGGTGGGTTCAGCAGCGCAGGTGAAGTCTGTTAAAAAAGTTGCAGGTTCGATGAAGTTATCTCTGGCTCAGTATAGGGAGTTGGAGGATTTTGCAAGGTTTGGTTCCGATCTTGATGTAAATTCGCAGTCTATGCTGGAGCGTGGTCGCAGACTTATGGAGCTTCTCAAGCAAGGTCAGTATTCTCCGTTGTCTGTTGAGGAGCAGGTGGTTGTTATCCTTGCGGGGTCAGATGCGTGCGTAGATCGTATTGCCGTGGGTGACATGTGTAGGTTCGAGAAGGGTTTGTTAGAGAAGTTACGTACAGATCACGTTGATCTAATGGCATGCTTGTCAGAAGACATTGCGGATGATATAAAAAGCAAGCTGTTAGAGATCATCAGAGGGTTTGCTGCTGGGTTTGGCTGTCGTTAGTATAGGTGCTGTATGAGTGACTATGTAACTACAAGGTTTCCTATTACAAAGAGGGGCTATCAACAACTTGAGTCTGAGCTGGAGGCTCTTAAAAGCGAGAGGCCAAAGATTATAAAGTCCATTTCAGATGCAAGGGAGTTGGGTGATCTCTCCGAAAATGCTGAGTACCATGCGGCTCGAGAGCGGCAGGGTCTTGTTGAAAGCAAGATCATGGAGTTGGAATCTAAAAAATCTAGAGCAGAGGTTATCGAAGTGTCTGAGCTTTCTGGCGATTCGGTGATGTTTGGTGCCACGGTTACTGTTTCAGTCTACGACGAGCAGAGCGACTCCTCCAGTGTTGTGAAATATCAGATTGTTGGGGAATATGAAGCTGATGTTTCGAAAAATATGATTTCCATAAAGTCACCGTTAGTTCTTGCGCTACTCGGGAAAAAAGAAGGCGATAGCGTGGAGCTCAAAACTCCTCGTGGGGACTACAAGGTGTATCAAATCATGAAAATAGAGTTTATTTAAAGATTGAGTTTCATATGGGTTTTGAGCCGTCATCGGCTTCGGGTGTCTTCTCTTCCATTGAGGATGTTGTTAGGGACGCTGCGGAGGGGAAGGTCTTTATATTGTTAGATGATGAGGATAGAGAAAACGAGGGGGATTTCGTCGTATTAGCGGACCGGGTTACACCAGAAGCCGTCAGTATGATGGTCAGACATGGTAGTGGTATCGTGTGTTTGGCTTTGTCTCAGCAATTAGCAGACAGGCTGCAGTTAGAACTTGCGCCAAGGCGCTATGTTGCTGCGGGAAGTACGGCGTTTACTTCTTCTATAGACGCAAGGTATGGAATAACTACTGGTGTTTCTGTGCAAGATAGGGTGAAGACGATTTTGACTGCCGTCTCTCCCGGAAGCAAGCCCGACGATTTGTCTACTCCTGGTCACGTTTTTCCAGTAATAGCTCATCCAGGTGGTGTAACAGAAAGAGCAGGACACACGGAGGCAGGTGTGGCTGTTGCAAAGTTAGCTGGGGCCGAACATGCTGCGGTTATTTGTGAGATGATCAATGCGGACGGTACGATGTCGCGTTTGCCGGAAATTATGAAGTTCGCTGCTGAACACGGAGTTAGGGTGTCTACTATAAAGCAGCTTATCGGGTATCTAGGAGGAACCTGACAGATGTATGAAGGTCATTTCTGAGAATCGCAAGGTAAGGTTTGACTACTTCGTTGTAAGTGAATACGATGCAGGCGTGGTGCTGCTTGGTAGTGAGGTTAAATCCTTGCGTCAGGGCAAGGTTAGTATGGGTGATTCCTATGTTATGGAATCTGGCATGGAGTTGTGGGTTCATAATCTTCATATTTCAGAGTACAATAGATCAAATAAAAAGAACCATCCCCCATTGCGGGTTAGGAAGTTATTACTCAAAAAGCGTGAAATATACAAAATTGCTGGGGTAATGAAGAATGCAGGAATGACAGTTGTCCCGCGGTTAATGTTTTTTAACGAGAAGGGTATAGCTAAGCTAAGGATTGCGGTTGTGAAAGGGAAGAAACTATACGATAAGAGGGAAGCGATAAAGACTCGGGAATGGAATAGGGAAAAGAGTCGCCTACTTCGTGATGTGTAATAGAGTGAAATCTGTTTCTCAACTTGCGGGGTAATAGTTATGTTTTGGTAGGGGAGTACAAGAAATGTACCGAAGGTTTATGCGCAGTTGGTTAGAGGGTAGGGGTTTTAGTCCTTTTTTGCAGGTATTGATCACTTCGCGTCGCGGGGGTGTTGGTTTTGAAGCGTTGGTTGAGCGCGCTGCGCTAATGCTGGTGGTTTTGTTAGATGTAGTTCGAACTAGGTTGTCTAATAGGATGAAGCTTTCCAAAATTAACTACCAGGAGAAGCTGGCATCATTCGCTCTCCAAACGGCGAAAGGTATTAACGTAAATACGAAGGACGAAGTGTCCAACAAAGTTTCTTCTACTTTTCTTACAAGCGCTCAAGATACGGTGGATGAAAATAGTAGCAATCCGCTCCAAATTCAAGAGGTTAGTAGGCTGAATATTGACAACACAGGATTTTCAAGGAGAGGGGGGGGGGGAAATGCAGATTTCTAAATTGATTTAGTTGTGTTTTTTTAGCACATATGCGGTTTTTTCCACGCGTTCCTTCCACAGTGTTTTTTGTTTGTGCCAGTACGGCTTATACGTTTTTTCCTCAGTTCTTCGTTGGGTTTTGGTATTTTGCGTGTGCACTCAACTAAAAGTGTTTTGCTTGACTTGTGACACAGTTATGCTTTCCCCTTAGTTCCGCGTAATCCTGTTGATGAAGTCTACCCAGAGCCACAAACAGTCTTACGTTTCTGTCGGGTAGTTGCTTTGTATCTAACGGATTCCGTAGTACTTAGTGTGCATATTCAAATAGTTGTTTGTGTTTAGTGTATTCAAGGGGCACAGTATCGTGCCCCTATTGCGTCAAAAAACTTCTTCGATGTCCTTTTCTTCTTGCGTGGCCTCAACACCGAAAACATCGCTTGCACGTATTATCTCATCAAGGTGCGCACGAATCATTCCTTCTAACGAACCTGCAGTTTCAGGATTTGCCTTTAAGAAAGCCTTTGCATTTTCGCGGCCCTGGCCCAATTTAGTACTGCCCATAGTATAATAAGCACCCGACTTTTCAATGAAACCGAATTTGACTCCCATATCAAGAATTTCACCCATTTTCGATATACCTTCGCTGTACATTATGTCAAACTCAGCTTGTTTAAAAGGAGGCGCTACTTTATTTTTAACCACCTTTACTCGTGTTAAACTTCCAACGATATTGTCTTTTTCCTTTATGCTACTAATTTTTCTAATATCCAAGCGTACTGAAGTGTAAAATTTGAGAGCGCTTCCCCCCGTAGTCACTTCAGGATTTCCATAAATAACACCAATTTTCACCCGTATTTGGTTTATAAAGATCAGCACGCAGTTTGCCTTCGACACTACCGAGGTCAGTTTTCGTAGCGCGTGGCTTAGCAAGCGTGCCTGTAATCCGATGTGTTGGTCTCCCATTTCGCCTTCTATCTCTGCGCGTGGTGTTAATGCTGCCACGGAGTCCACAACAATTACGTCCACAGCGCCTGAGTTCACCAGGTGTTCCACGATATGAAGAGCCTGTTCGCCTGTGTCTGGTTGTGCAACGATTAAATCACCTACATTGACGCCTAACCGACGCGCATAAAGAGTATCCAGAGCATGTTCTGCATCAATGAAAGCACACGTACCCCCATTACGTTGTGATTCGGCTATTACGTGAAGTGCCAGTGTTGTTTTCCCCGTACTTTCAGGGCCAAATATCTCAATTATTCTTCCTCTGGGCAACCCCCCCACACCCAACGCAGCATCTAGAGCAATTGAGCCAGTCCGAACGCATTCTACGCATTCCAAGGGGCTATTTTTCAGTCGCATTATCGAACCCCGTCCAAAAGCGCGTTCTATTTGTGCAATAGCATTGTCTACTGCCGATTCTTTTGTTTCAGTTGTTTTTTTTTCATGTTTGCTCACGCGTACCTCCGTGGACGTAATACCTTTTCTTAGTACATATTCATTTCATGATATGTGTTAAGTAATTGTACGTGAAAACCTGTCTCTTCGGTATGTAAACATGCATTTTTTTGCGTGCTTTCGTGCATGGCTCCGCTTTCCAGCTAATGGGACAACAAACAGATGCATTCTCAATGCACACTACAGCGCTTATGTTAAAAATCAGC
>NZ_CP046391.1:1133522-1154812 GCF_012790675.1 Anaplasma platys | reverse complement strand
AGCACATAGCACATAGCACATAGCACATAGCACATAGCACATAGCACATAGCACACCAAAGCATGGAAAGATTTTATTAGCGGTGCAAGGATAAAAATGCCCGGAAACTTTGTAAAAGGAGATAGAAAATTCATGGACGACCTAGCCATAGCTACGAGCCTGGTTATTGTCACTGCAGTTTGTATTGTCTTTATGTTGCTGCCTATGTTTGTCACAGCCTCAATGGGATTTTCCGTGAACTCGCTGCAGCATTTCTGCCTGATTACACTTGGAATAGTTTCCCTGTGCACATTGGCATTGGTCACAAAGATCATGCTTGAGATCTTCGTGGCTATACACACAATAAACTCGTTGTTTAGTACATCGTCTGAACGCTGCACTCTGCGGCGCCATGGCGCATGCAAGACCGGCGACGGACCGTGATGGTGGAGCAGCGGTTGCTAAAACAGCAAGCCATCCTCGGAGTCCTGATTTCAGAAGAGATGCCGCTACTCATTTCCCCGTTACTGACCCAGCCAGCATAAACGAAATGCAGAACACCACGGCGCAGATTGTTTTGTTGCAGACAAGAGAAACCACAAAGCAGGGTGCCAAAGGCATAAAGGGCCAAGCATCGCCATGATCAAGTCTGGAATCCCGGCTGGTACGCCTCTTGCCGCTGCTCAGCTTGCGCATTAACGAGGCACTGGTTACGCTTGTTAGTGGAAAGTGTGTGAAAGGTTACAAAGGTGTCAAATGATGTTCAGAAACACGAAAGTAAGACAACGAACCGCAAGGCTGCATTCGCCAATGGAGTACAACTAGGGTCTCGTAACCGTAAGGAATTTGCGTTATTTTTCAGACTGAGAAAGACAACTGTTGTAACGATATTGGCTTCTAGTGCAGTAATCGTCACGGCTGTTTGTGTGGCGCTGTGCACTTTTTCTATCGCTCTGCACTACACAATTAAATCGAATGTTATGAGCGCTACCCAGCTATGTGGTTTGCTGGCATTCGGGCTGGTTACTATATGCGCATTTGTGGCTACTACAACGCTACTAGCGGCAGCATTAAGGGCTACTCGCGCTATACACGCAGCACTGCACCCTCCTCTCCTGAGGTCCACATTGTCTTATGGCAAGACATCGGATGCTACTCCGACGCTTGAAGAGGCTATTGAACATTTCTGGCGGCCCCCTATAGGTTCCACGGATGCTAAACGGAACGCAGGAGCGAGCTTTTCCGAATCTGCAACTGCTTCAGGGAACCAGACAGCCAACACTGAGACGCGGGTAACCTCTGGGGCTATTGAGGGCCAGACCGCACCTACAGACAGAGACATTACGCTTGAGAGCGTTTCCTCACTACATGGAAACTCGCAGCTCTATCCTACACTACCGTAATGACACAGCGTGAAAACAACTGAAGCGGTATAGTGCTGGTATGTTGCATTTTCCCTACTTTTTAAATAAGATGATCGCTGTCGTTTTGTGCGCGGGGAAGGATGAACGTTATTACCGTAAGAGAAGCATTGGGGCTAGCTCTGCAGGAAGAACTTGAGCGTGATCCAAGTGTTTTTCTTATTGGCGAAGAAGTCGGGGAATACCAGGGCGCTTACAAAATAAGCCAGGGGTTGCTCGAGAAGTTCGGTCCCAAAAGAATAATAGACACTCCCATAAGCGAGCACGGCTTTGCTGGCATCGCAGTGGGAGCTGCTTTTGGCGGGCTGAAGCCCGTCGTAGAATTTATGAGTTTTAACTTCGCGCTCCAGGCGATGGACCAGATTATTAACTCCGCCGCAAAAACTAACTATATGTCCGGAGGACAATTGGGCTGCTCTGTTGTCTTTCGTGGTCCTAATGGTGCGGCAGCGGGGGTTGCAGCACAGCATTCTCAGTGCTTTGCTTCCTGGTACGCGCACATACCTGGGATAAAGGTTATCGCTCCTTATTTTGCTGCGGATTATAAGGGACTGCTCAAGGCAGCCATAAGGGATCCGAACCCTGTTGTGTTTTTGGAAAATGAGATCGCCTATGGCCACCAACACGAGATTTCCGAAGAAGAGCTCAGTAGCGATTACTTGGTTGAAATCGGGAGAGCAGCTGTAGTACAAGAGGGAACCGACGTAACCATAGTAGCCTTCTCCTTGCAGCTAAAACACGCACTGGAGGCTGCTGACATTCTAAAAGCCCAGGGCATAAACCCTGAAATAATTGATCTGAGGACTATCCGGCCCCTGGATGCGGAGACAATCCTACAGTCTGTAGAGAAGACTAATCGCATTGTCACAGTTGAAGAAGGCTGGCCAACATGCGGCCTCGGAGCTGAAATCACAGCGCTGATTAACGAGCGTGCGTTTGACTATTTAGATGCACCTGTTGAACGGGTAACTGCAAAAGATGTGCCTCTTCCTTACGCGATTAATTTAGAACGCCTAGCGCTCCCTCAGGTCGAGAATATCGTCGAAGCTGTGCGTAAAGTTTTGTACTACAAGCTTCCCAGCTAGGTTGGGAATGCCGCGTTGTTGTCTAGTGTTTGCGGCACATCCAGTACCGTTACTAAATGACCACCTGTGAAAGTTCTTTTGTTCTCAGAAGTTGTATGTTGCACTGTGTAACGTCCCCGCACTGACTTGTCTATAGCAATCAAACGCTTTGCCAAGGAGCTACAGCTTAGAAAAACCCACGTCGACATGCTGTCGCGATAGGCTGTTGTAATAAGAAAGCAATTTTATGCAGGAGCTCCTAGCACAGCAACAAGCGCAAAACAACCAGCTGCACCATGACACACCACTCACTACGGATTCCATACAACAAAAAACCACAAACAATGCTGGGAAAACATCTGCTCGTTATCGGAAAAACTTTGGCACAAATGTCGTTTGCGTACCTCTCGGTGGCGCGGCTTGCCACGTTATATGTAGTCTTTTACTAACAGCGTGAGTTGGAAATCACACATCACAGACCGGTTAACGAATATTATTACCATAAGGCTTGTTCGCGGAAGGGTAACAGGTATAACTGTGACTTAACGCTAGTTGACGCATCCAATATGCAAACGTCAAACCCCTTTCCCCACCCCTCACGCCAAAGTGAAATGCGGGGTTGTGTTCCCGAGAGGCAAAGCGTGGGATGACTACTGCTTATAACGATCAAGGCACCTTTTTGTCCGACAAGAAAGAACTGATAGCACGCACCGTCTGCCGGCAGCAGAACATAAATATAGCTTCTGTGTTCACAATAATACTAGGGTGTCAAACTATTGCTGTACTTACAGCAACTTGCATGCTTTGGCACCGTGTTCAACGGGCAAATTCTACATTTACTGCCCCAGAATTGGTTATGGGAGCAATATTTAGTGCCGCATCTATATCAGCAGTGGTGGCTTTTATAGCATACGTGTGCATTTCAGAAACATGCTTTTTCGATCTCTGCCATACTCGCGGGTACAGTGCACAGTCTGAGACTCTGCTGCTAGATAGCCCCAAACGGTATGCAGCTGAAACAAGAACCAAGACTGCTAAGGGAAATACTGATCATCCAGCAAGCAGATCCTCGCACTGCAATAGACCGCCAGGCGAGACATCAGCGTCTAATAAGTATGGCGAAATAGTGTCGACATCGACAAATACTGTTGATAATCTAGGATTCGCCGCCATGCAGGGACTTGGTACCGCTGCGGCTCAAACTATTAAAGGGCTAACAACGCCTGTCGCAATACCTACCAGCCACGTCACAGCAACTAGTGATAACGACCGCAATAGCTCCAATATGCTCCTCACCCGCGGGCACAGATGTGTAGTCACTCAAACTGCAGCAGTTGAAAAATACAAAGAAAGGACAGCAGCTTCTACTGGACTAGTAGACATCAAGGTAACAAAACCTCAAGCGCGCAGGCTGTATCAGGCCAGGCCCGATTTGGTAATATACTAGATTGATAATCCATGTCTTTGAATGTCAGCACGCGGAGTAGTAGAGCCCATTGAGCACACAGTGTGTTTTCTACGCCGCACTTTCCGCGCGTTTTCCGGAGTAAGTTATCCGAGTGCGTTACTTCGACATGTAGAGCTTTGACTACTTCTAACGTTTCAGGAGGGAGTTGCTAATCCACATCAAAACTCATACAATTGCTTGTGCTGGCTAGGAAGCAGGTCACACTTGTGGAATCGTTGTACCATGTAGGTCTATTTGTAGAGGCATTTCATGTCATCTCCGTGATAATGTGGATGGCTGGCATGTTATACCTACCAAGATTGTACGTTTACCACGCATCAACGGAGCCACACTCCGACGCAAGTAGCCTGATATCCACCATGGAGCGCAGACTGATGCTTTACATCATGCACCCTGCTATGGCGTCTACTGTACTATTGGGAACTACGCTTGCCATAATAGAACAGGCATATCTTTTTGGCTGGTTCTGGATAAAGATGGTCTTCGTGGCCTGCATGTTGCTACTACATATGTTTTTTGCTCGCTGCAGGAAGAGCTTCGCATTGAATAAGAGAGTGCATTCGGCACTGTTTTTCAAAATCCTGAATGAAACAGTGACGGTTCTCATAGTGTGCATAGTCCTCACAGTAATCGTGGTGCGGCACCTGACAACGTAATAAGGCTTGGGCACGTTGCTAGCCAATTGCGCATAAGCGCGCCAGATGGTGGTCTTTGTATTCATCCACGACATCACAATCATTGTGGCGCGCTACTACGTGCGCTCTGCGTTGCAGCTACCTTAGATCAGGTCATGTAAAGCCACAGTTGAGCTTATGTGCTTCAACAAAACTGTTTGACTTTACATAAAGCAACCGACTAGAATCTTACTGCGGTTGGTAATTGGGTATACGATCGGTGGCAGCAGTTGGTACTCCTTCGCTTGACAAGGGCTTCGTTGCACGTGACTTTCGCTTGAAATCCGTGGATGGCAATTTCTACGACCTGAAGAGCTTAGGCGACTGCAGTGCGCTGCTAGTCATGTTCATATGCAATCACTGTCCCTACGTTAAGGCTATCATAGAACACCTTGTAGGAGAAACAAGAGAACTACAGGAAAGCTTTAATGTGGGAATCGTTGGCGGCGATTGTCTTACAGGTGCTGCAGGAAAAGGGCCAGCACTCTAGCCAAGTGGGTAGGCTTTCGATCGCCGTTTTGTTGTTACAAGATTTCGCAGTCGTGCCGCTGATCGTTTTACTCCCACTGTTAGCTGGTGAATCTAATAGTTTGGTGGGTTCGTTGCTTCTTGCCTTGCTGAAGGCAGGAGTAGCTCTCGCGCTTATTTTAGTGGCTGGACGACTGCTTTTACGGCCGCTGTTCGGCACCATAGCCCTGATGAAAAGCACCGAGGTATTTATTGCTACGACGCTGCTCATTGTATTAGGCGCTGCTTTCATCACAGAAAACTTCAATTTGTCCATGGCGCTTGGCGCTTTTGTGTCTGGCCTTCTTGTTGCTGAAACCGAATATCGCTACGAAGTGGAGCAGGTTGTTTTACCGTTCAAAAAGCTGCTGCTAGGGCTGTTTTTTATGACCGTAGGGATGTCGATAGATACAGAGCTTCTCCTTCATAAGTTACCGATTGTGGCAGCAATATCCTTCGCATTGATTTTACTTAAATCGGCTATTGTATGTGTGTTGTGTAGGTTTTTCCGCTTTCCGCTTTCTGCCGCAATCCATGCAGGTCTTTTGCTTTCCCAGGGCGGGGAATTTGCGTTTATACTCTTCGGGCTTGCCGCAGAAAAAGGAGTGCTAACCAATGATTTAGCGCAGGTGCTAATGATGGCTACTACAGTGACTATGGCTTTCACCCCACTGCTTTCTGCTCTAGGAAACTGGATAGCGGGACTGTTGGTAAAAAACAAGGTTGCGTTTTCACCATCTGCGTTGGTCTTGGACTCAAGTGACCTGGCCCAACATGTGATTGTGGTGGGATTCGGACGTGTTGGTAGGCTAGTAGCTAAAATTTTGACCGCGGAGCACGTAAACTATATCGCTTCAGACATCCAACCTGCAGTTGTTGCAGCGGGTCGCAAAGAGGGGTATCCCGTCTATTTGGGTGATTTGACCAAACTTGAAGTTTGGGAAGCTATGGGCGCTGCACGCGCAACTGCGGTCACCATTGCGATAAATAACGAAGTGACAATCAGGAAGGTCATTACGCTGGTAGCAAAACATTACCCTGATACCATAATTGCTGTGCGCGTTCCTGACTTGAGCAACGCAGAGCTTTATCGCAAATTGGGCGCGCATCATCTGATTCCTGAAACCTATGAAGCCGCGCTGCAGTTGGGTGGTTTGGCGCTGGGCATAAGTGGCTACAGTGAAAACGCAATTCTCTCACTGCAGAATACTTTTCGGGCCGAGGCTTACTCAAAATGTGAGAGCGGAACCAAAAAAACAGAGGAAAGCGCGTAACTGACGAAAGTTATCTGGAAATTTGCCGGAAACAGCTGTGCCCACGACGAAAAACCTACTGCCGCTCGGCAGCTTGCTGCAGGTTTTTCCAAGCTTGGGACACAAGAATGCGCCAAGCGCCTGGTGCGCACAGACAGGGTGCAGGGCAATATTTTAGAGAAATCACAAAATAAACATAAGGTACGGATTTGTTATCACAGCTATACACTCGTTACCGCACCACAGCACTTGCCCGTGGTTTGGGTGCTATACGCAGCTTCATACTGCAAGTTTTTTTCCCTAAAATTTGCGCAAACTGCAGCAGCGTTTGTGAAGCGAGCTCAATTGTTTGCTCAGCTTGTTATCAAAACATAAGCTTCATAGAAAGGCCGCTATGTGTGCTCTGCGCAATGCCCCTGGACAATACCACATGCAGCAAGTGTATACACTGTGTTGCCAAGCCTAGTTACATTGCAGAAATTGCTGCTGTTTTTGAATACAACGCCCATGCGCAAAACATGGTGTTGCGCCTCAAATATTTTGACGATACTACGCACGTAGCAGGCTACGCACAATGGATGTACCACAAGGGCTTTGCTTTGCTCCACAGGGCCGACTTAATCGTCCCAGTACCTATACATAGGTTGAGGTTGTTATCACGTAAGTATAACCAGTCGGTACTGCTAGCAAGGCAAATTGGATGGCTATCTTCAAAGCCGCTTGAAGTTTTTGCATTAAGGAAAACAAGAAATACACTGCCACAAAACAGTTTGACTGCTGCGCAAAGAGCACAAAATGTACTTGGGTCATTTACCGTTACTGATGCGCGCTTGGTCCGTGGAAAAGTGGTAATCCTTGTGGATGATGTAATCACCACAGGCGCCACTATACAGGCTTGCGCGCACGCCCTAATAGATGCTGGCGCGCGTGAAGTCCTGGCTTTAACATTGGGCAGAACGTTGCCTGGGTACAGATGAAAATGCCCTGCCTGACGCAATGTTTTTTGAAAAATATAAAACTCTCCAACACTCCGGCTAAGTACCACACTTGTTGGAGCAGCTAGTTTTCTGAAACCGGCAAAATGCAACGTCTAGAGCGATGCTTAGGAAAGACACAAGACGTTCCTGACCCAAGAAAGAAACCCGAGTGTCTTGAGCTTCTAGTTTGCTGAAACAATAAAAATACCCAACTTGAAGCAATTTTCCTTCCTGAAATACCAAGACACTGCCATGCTCTATAAAGAAACCAACAGGTTTAAAGCTGCTAGTTTGCTGAAAAGTGCCGAGTGTAGACTTGCCTCCACAAGCTTAGTTGGCTTATTCAAAAGCGCGCAGGGTAGGGGAAGAAAATAGAGGCACCCGGCTCAGTAGCTTTACGCGTATTGCTCCAGAATTTGGCAGAACACTCATTCTGAGCCAAAGTGAATTTTCGTATTACGTACCAATGTGGCGCCTATGTACAAAGGCAAAAGACGATGGTCACCAAAACACAGCCAACCTATTGTCAATAAGACACAGACATTTCTCGCTTCCTTGCGAAACATAACCCTGAGTACCAAAAAGTGCTGCTATGCACCCTGCAGTGGAGTCAACGTAGCAAGAACCACACACTACGTTTGTCACATCCTTTGTTTTTACCAAAAAACACCTTTAAGACCGCAAAGTATTGCGATATTCTGAGGAGTTGCACCTTATGGATGGTGCAGTTTATTGTTTTTAGAGGAGTTCGAGATGGATCATGATGACATGATAAAGGTAGATGCCTCTGTACGTGAAAAGTGTGGCACAGGTAGTGCTCGCGCTTTACGGGCAGCTGGCTTTATACCGGCTGTAATATACGGGAAGAACCGTGACCCCATGAACATATACCTGTCACAGGGAGATTTTCTCAAGAAGTGTCGCACGTTTTCTATTTTTTCAAAACTTATAGAGTTGTACGTAGGTAACAAAAGAGAGTACGTCCTCACAAAGGAAATACAAAAGCATCCTGTCAGCGGCGCTATCACCCATGTGGACTTTCAGTTTGTTGATCAAAATGCCGAAATTAAGATCGAAGTGCCTTTGGTATTTTTAAACGAACAAAAGTGCATTGGCGTCAAGCGGGGCGGGGTACTTAACGTGTTACACCGTTCTTTGCTAGTGCGTTGCACACCTAATAGCATTCCTAAAGCGCTCGAAGTCGATCTGCTTGACTTATCGATGGGGCACTCATTGCATGTAAGCGATTTGAAACTGGCAGACAATATTCATGTTGTTATGAAGGAAGAGGATCCTGTACTAGTTACAGTTTCTGCATCTGAAACTGCTGTTGAGGAGTCAGAAGCGGCAGCACCCACAGATGATTCCCAACCTGCTGGTCAGTAAAACAGTACGATGCTGTTGCTTATAGGTTTAGGAAACCCTGGGCAGCGTTATTCTTTGACGCGTCACAATGTCGGGTTCATGATAATCGATGCTGTGGCGCATTTCTACGAGTTTACCAGCTTTACCAAAAAGCATGACTCTCTGGTATCTACAGGGGAGATAGCGCCACACAGAGTAATGCTAATGAAACCGCAGCTTTACATGAACAACTCTGGAATTGCAGTAGCTAGCGCAACAACGATGCTAAAGCCTGAGCGAGTAATAGTCTTTCACGATGACGTTGCCCTACAGCCCGGAGTTATAAGAGTGAAGCTAGGGGGCAGTAGCGCCGGACACAATGGCATTCGTTCTATAGACAGTGCCATAGGAACTGACTATTGGCGCGTTAGGTTTGGCGTGGGCAGGGATGAGCTGTGTAACCTTTCAGACTATGTGTTGTCGGAGTTCCGCAATGACAGCGCCGCAATGTCAGTAGTAGACAAAATTGCTGCCCAGATTCCTATTCTGCTTGCCGGGGACACATCTAAATTCGTCGCCACCGTCTCACTTGCTAACACGTCGTCCCCCAAAGAAAACCACTGAGATCTGATTTATCACCAAAGCTATCCCGCTGGTCACGCGAATGGCCTCGCGGGAATTGTGCCAGACAACACCGTTGTTGCCATATTGGGTCTCATGCAAGGATTCGTTTTATTTACTCCTTCGCACCAGTCTCTCGCACAAAACCTGCACCAGCTTCTGCCATAAGTCGACGAACCTAAGCTACCTCACCACCGGATATAGTCCTCGTTAGCAGGCCAGCTACCTTGTTCTTTTCGGCGCTGGTTAGTTCTCTATTCAACGCAGTACTTAGGTCTTCCGCTTTCGCAGCGCCGTCGCTCCCGTTAGGCCATGCTTTGCCCTTGGCGGTCTCATCCACGCCCGCCTTCGTAAATATCTTACTCAACTCCCTCGCCGTAGTGTCGCCGACGTTGTCAGTCTGCAAGCACTTCCAGCTGCCCGTGGCATCTCCGTTGTTATTCTTACAAACCTTTCCATCAATATCCTTTGCCGATGTGCCAACAGCCTCAGCAAATTTAACGATCTCCGCCGCTTTCGTATTCTTCAGCTCCTCTAGGAATTTATCGCTCTGGTCAATTGATGGGCTTGTCCGTCCTACGGCCTGGGCGAACGCAACAATATCATGACGCCCTACAGCATCGCGGCCAGGAATCTTTTGGTTTTGCTCTCGCCGAAAGGGGAGTGAAAAAGTTCGCGTCCCACTATAGTGGGGGCCACGTTAATAGTGTATTTTCCCAACCCTTGGTGAGTACATTAACAGGAAATCTAGCCGTAGGACACGTGCGCTATTCCACAAGTGGCGGGGCAACGCCTAGTGGAATGCAGCCCTTCATTGTGGATAGCAAGTTTGGTCCGCTAGCCGTGGCACACAACGGCAATTTGACCAATGCAACAAGGTATCGAGAGGAATTGTTGCGCGCAGGGCGGACTTTCGTCTCAGAAATTGATACCGAGATTGTGGCACATCTGATTGCCATTGCTGATGAGGCTACGCTGGTCGGTAGTGTTGTCGCCGCCATAAAAAAGCTACGCGGCGCATTCGCCCTGATAATTGTTGCAGAAGACACATTGATCGGTATTAGGGATGCCCATGGCATACGGCCGCTGGTTTTGGGACTTGTTGACGGTTCTTATGTCCTGGCATCTGAAACTTGCGCTCTCGACATAGTGGGAGCTGAGTTTGTGCGCGAAATCTCTCCTGGAGAGTTGATAGTCATAGATAAAGAAAACAATATAAGCAGTGTTTTTCCTTTCGAAAGCGTAAAGTCCAGTTTTTGTATCTTTGAATATATATATTTTGCTCGGCCAGACAGCGTAATTGACCACCGTCCGGTTTATGAAGCACGCAAGAACATCGGGGCAGAACTGGCAATCGAAAGCCCACCACCGGAGGATGTGGACATGGTAGTGCCCGTGCCAGATTCTGGAATACCCGCTGCTATGGGTTACGCGACCAAAGCCGGAATTCCCTTCGAGTTCGGAATAATAAGGAACCACTACGTTGGTCGCACATTTATTCAACCCTCAAGCAGTGCAAGAAAATTAGGCGTTGAGCTGAAGCATAATGCGAACGCGGCGCTACTAAACGGAAAAAACATCGTGCTAGTGGACGACAGTATAGTGCGTGGCACGACACTGCGCGAAGTGATAGCGCTTCTTAGAAGAGCTGGCACCAAAAACATACACCTGCGTATTTCAAGCCCGCCAACGGTGTATTCATGTTTTTACGGGATAGACACCCCAATAAGATCAAAGCTAGTAGCCAACAAGCTAACAATCCCGCAGCTCACTGAGATGCTGAACTGTGATAGCCTGTCTTTTATAAGCATCGACGGTCTTTACAAAGCGATCCGCGGTGAAAAACGCAATAATAAGGCACCGCAGTACTGCGATGCATGCTTCACTGGGCTTTACCCTGAAGGGGAGTTAGAGTAAAAAACTCAATGCGCGCTGCTTAACTAACCTAGTTACCTGACTACTTTTCTGTAAACAGCTAAAGCCTCTGGAACAACGCGTTCTATCGCAACACGTCCCACGGTCACTTGGGTATCACTAGTGGGAACAAGATCGTATTTCATAAGCTCAATCTGATCCCGTGTTACCAATGGGTTGTAGTCTCCGGTAAGCGGTTGTGTGACAAAACTCACCAGCTTGAACTCACAAAAGAACGCCATGATTTTAGCCATAAAAAAGGGAATACTCACCACTGGGCGGTTCCTCTCAGTGACTTGAAGGATAAACTTCATAAGCTCGCGTAGAGAATACGCCTGGGGGCCACATATTTCGTGAACACCTCCTTCCCACGGCCCTGTTATCAAACTCGCTGCAAGATCTACCACATCCCTAACATATACTGGCTGTACTAGATTTTTTCCCCCACCAAAAACCGGTAGAAAGGGCATTATCTGTGCAACACGCGCAAACCGACCGAAAAAACTATCTTCTTCACCAAAAACCAAATTGGGTCTAATGATTATAGAAGATGGACAGAGTTCACGGACTAAGCGCTCACCATCTAGTTTGCTCTGAGCATAGAAGGAACTCAAAGCAATATCAGCGCCCATAGCGGAGAAATGCACGAATTTTTTCTGATACTTCTGGGCCAGGGTGGCAATATTGCCAGGAAACGTTGTATGCAAAAACCGCATCACATCATGCCGGGGCGTGTGTATGGCGCCTACAAGATTGATGACAACATCACACTCGGAGACGAGCTTTTTTATAAACACCGCATTGGACAGTGACCCAACAGTTATATCGACCTGTCCCAGATTGCCAAAAAGCTTTAGGACCATTGCTTTATCGTAATTACGCGTATAAACATTCACGCAATACTTCTGCTTTACTAAGTTGCCAACTAGGGCTTTCCCGATAAACCCGCTGCCCCCAAAAACTATGGCCCTTTTCATTTTATCTCCGTGCTCATACAGCAAACCTTCACATTATTCACACTTTAGATGACGGTGCAATCCTGACTACCCTACTAAGGCAACATAATCCAGCTAAGGAGTCATAAATTGTTTTGTATCACCACTCCGCAATGCAGGGAAATAACTAGCACGAAGAGTGCTTCCTGCACCAGAACACGAGGGTTGGGAGGCATGTGTCAATTAAAGACTTCCCACAACTCCCGAAGTATGCGTGCACATAATTTGGCACTAATAATTTATTTTCGGAAGCGTATGGCCAAACAATCGCGTGATCCTATAAGCTAATTTACGCCCTTTCTCCGTGCTCATCATCGACGTGGCTTCGTCATGTGCCCGTAAAATCGCTCCCACATTGCTGGGGTCAGCAAATCTAAAAGCTACCACACCAGACTGGCGACAGCCTAACATATCACCACCGCCACGTAGGAGCAAATCTTGCTCGGCAATGTAAAACCCGTCTTGCGATCTTTGTAAAACACATAACTTCCGATATGCAAGGTTACCCACGGATCCATGTAGCAAAATGCAAAAGGACTGCTTATCACCTCTTCCCACTCTTCCGCGGATCTGATGGAGCTGCGAGAGACCAAATCTCTCAGGATTTTCTATAACCATTATGGTCGCGTCAGGAACATTGATCCCAACCTCGATAATCGACGTTGCAACAAGCAACTTTATTTTTCCAGAGTGAAACGCACGTATAGTATCATCATTAGTGGCCTGCGGTAATGCGCCATGCACAATTCCAATCATGTCCCCGAAGCTTTCCTGCAAAAACTTGTACCGTTTTTCCGCGGAAGCGATATTGTTATCCTGTTCACCTTCCTCAATGTACGGACATATCCAGTATGCCTTATGCCCCCCAGCCAGCATGCTCTGCATCCTAAGGCATACCTCGTCTATTCTATCAACCTTGACCATGCTAGTTATCACCGGCAGCCGGCACTTTGGCTTATCAGGGAGGGTGATTCTGTCCATGTTGCCGTAAACTATCTGCTCCAACGTACGGGGAATCGGAGTTGCAGTCATGAACAGGATATCAGCACACTCTCCCTTGCCGATCAACTTCATACGCTGCAGTACGCCAAAACGTTGCTGCTCATCAATCACAACAAGTCTTAGATTGCTAAATTTAACAGACTCCTGGAACAACGCGTGAGTACCAACAACAATTTGGATTTCACCAGCCGCAAGTTTCTCATTAACCGCAGCTCTGCTCTTGGTGCGCCCTGTCAATAGTTCGACGCAAATATCCAAACCTTCTAGTACATTGCTGATCCATGAGCAATGTTGTTCAGCCAGAATTTCAGTTGGCACCATGAAGGCAATCTGCCCCCCGACTTCGATAGCATTAAGCATCGCAAACAACGCGACCACAGTCTTGCCACAACCTACATCACCCTGCAGCAACTTGGTCATTTGATACTCAGAGGCTTGGTCATAAGTAATACTGTCAATGGCTGCCTGTTGTCCCGCGGTTAGCTCAAACCCCAACCGCCGCAACACGTGGGCATGGTACACGCCCTGAGCCTTCACGGATATTCCCTTGCCTCTTCCATACTGCCGCACAAAAGCCACAGCGGCATTATAACCCAACAGTTCGTCATGTGATAAGCGCTCCCTACATCGCCTTACATCCTCCCAACCCTGCGGCTTATGTATTCTTGCAACGCTTTCTTGCCAACTCATCCAAGAATTTTTACTGACTAAGTCACTGGGGAGCCATTCTGGCTGCGGTTTTATGAACTTTAAAGCAGTGCGGATTAGTTTTTGAACATAGCGCGAATTAATTCCTCTGGTCACGGAATACACCGGCTCCAGGGTGCAAATTTCTGGCAGCTTATTTACATTGTTGGTGAAATAGTCTGGATGGGTAATCTGCATTACGCCGCCACGGACATCAAGCTTGCCACTAACTACGCATTTATTCCCGAGCAACAACACATTTTCCAAGTATGGCCGGGAGTAGTTGAAGAATATAAGCCATATATCCCCGATTTCAGTGCCTAGCAAAACTTTATACGGCACTGATTTACCACGTCTTTTATGGATTGGAGGCGGAATGTGTTTCTTCACCAGAGCCACAAAGGTCACGGTACTGCCGCAAGCTGATTCACGAGTTAGCTGAGTATTGCGTCTATCCAGATAGCTACTAGGAGCAAACAAAATAAGATCGATTAGGCGCGGCCCACCACAAAGTTTCTCAAGCAGTGCGCCCTTCTCATTGTCCACACCATTCATTTCATATATGCTCGAGAATATACCCAGGACTTTAGTGTTTTTCGCGGAACGCTTGGGAATATCATTTACCACAGCATGCGGTTCAACAGTTTTTATCATGGGTCATAACATGGATATCCTACTAATAATCACCGGCAGTGTTGCTGCTTATAAGTCACTTGAAGTTATCAGAGAGTTGAAAAGAAGAAAATACAATTTGCACTGCGTGCTCAGTACCTGCGGCGAAAAGTTTCTCACACCCTTAATCGTCTCCTCCCTGTCGGGAACTGCGGCATATACGGAGCACGATGCCTGGACCCCTGACGGCAGCATGAAACACATAGATCTGGCACGAAAAGCTAACCTGATCCTGGTAGCCCCTGCAACGGCTAATATCATGGCAAAAACCGCTAACGGAATCTGCGATAACCTACCAACAATGATCATAATGGCAGCGGCAGTCCCGGTGGTAATGGCTCCTGCAATGAATGTTGTAATGTGGCAATCTCCCGCTATGCGCCGTAACTTAAGAACACTGCAGGGCGACAATGTACTGATTATAGAACCTGAAAGCGGCATACTAGCTTGCGGCGAAGAAGGGCCGGGAAAAATGGCCGATCCTACAAAAATTGTCGAGTTCGTTGATGCACAACTGAGACAATAAATGGCTATTTGCCTATGCAAAACTTGCTGAAAATCTCTGTCAAAATGTCATCATAACAGACCGCGCCAGTAACATTACCGATCTCTTGGGCTGCTAACCTGAGATGCTCAGCAAGAAGCTCAACCGGCATCTCTCTTGTCACATAGGAAAGCAAATCCAAAGCTTGCGACAGGTGCTTCCGGTGACGTTGTGATGTAATAAATGCATTGTCCCCTTTGGGAAAACTGTCATCTGATCGACCCTTTATGACATTGAGTAAACTTTTGATGCTACTCTCGTTATTTATGGATATAGGATAAAATTGCCTGCCCCCAAGCTGTTGCGGATCATACGTAGATAGACCATCTGCCTTGCTCAGAACATATATTGTCTCTTCATCGCAGAGAGCGCTAATCTTACAGCGTGAAAGATCGTGAACACGGTCACAAGGACACAGTACTATTTTCAGATCCGCATTTACTGCCGCTTCCATTGCCAGTCTTATGCCCTCCCGTTCAACAACATCACTACTCTCTCTGATTCCAGCAGTATCAACGAAAACGAATGGGTATCCTGAAATATCAATAGATACTTCCAATAAATCCCTTGTGGTTCCCGGAATATCGGAAACAATAGCTGCATTACGCTTGGCAATAAAGTTGAACAATGTCGATTTTCCAGCGTTAGGTTCCCCCAGAATCACAACACGCAAACCGCTACGAAGCCGCTCTCCCCTGTTATCATCATCAAGATAGGAACTGAGAACCTGTCGCAATTGCTCTGTTTTACCATACACATTTTCCATTACAGCATACATGACCACATCTTCTGGAAAATCAATACAAGCTTCTAACTCAGCGAGCGCCGTAACAAGAATTTCTCTCCACTGCTCATATTGTTTTTCTAGCTTGCCCGAAACTTGTGCCAGTGCTTGTTGCAGCTGCGCTTCAGTTTCCGCATTAATAAGATCAGAAATTCCCTCTGCCTTAGTCAGGTCTATTTTTCCTGACAAAAAAGCCCGTAGTGAGAACTCACCAGGTTCAGCCAAACGAAAAATCGTGTGCAATCTGTCAAAAACCAACCGCAATACCGCGTGGCTACCGTGCACTTGCAGTTCCACAGTATCTTCCCCGGTGAAGCTTCCTGGTGCAGGAAAATACAATACTACAGCCTGGTCTATAGGATTGCCATTGGTGTGCTTCAATATTTTACAGGTAGCCAGACGCGGTTTTATCTCCTCCATGATGCCAAACAATTGAAAGGTCTTTGCAGCCTCTGGCCCTGAGATTCTTATTACCGCTACTCCAGATTTACCTCTGGGCGTGGATTGAGCAAAAATCGTATCGTAAGTTTTCCGGGCTGCTACCATGAACTCCACTATCCTCCCCGTTTTGTTATTTTATTGTAGCGAAATTTCATGCCTTCACGAAAAAATACATCGCAACATCCAGCGCAGCATCAAACGTTCATATAAAACAGCGTGGCGTACACGGCAGCAACGGTCTCACGGGGCAACACATACACGTCTGATGCCTTTACTAATTAAAAACGACTTATTTACTGACTGCCTTGCAGGACCGCTGCATTGACAGTCAAAACCCATACATTGGACACTCCAAGACACGTCTGGCAGATCACTATCCTAGTGAAGATCTGCGCGTGATGCTTACAATCACCCTGACCTTAAGATGCGTTGCAACTGCCCAAAACTCCTGCCACACAGGGCAGTTTATGCAGCTAAAGGAGTGTGCTTGAACGCAAAAACTCCACAACGCACCATGCAACTGTCGCAGTGCTCAATTGGTCCGGCGGTACAATATGTATGCTGTCAATTTGGCTCTAGGTAATAAACTGCGTAAAATATAACGCTCGGTGGTCGTCAACAAAGAGCAGCCCTTACTCGCGGCAATAGAGAATTCACTATTAGCATTCAGGTACACCTTACAACTGGCTCCGTCACATGCATTGCTGCGTATACATAAAACACAGCCGCCCTTGTATAACAAAGTCTGGCATGTTGCGCTATCCCCTACTAACGCTTTTACTAATATAAAAAGCGCGTCTTATTTTACTGACTGCTTTACAAGGTCACGGCATTACCTGTTGGTAAAACCCTCAAAGCCCGATTAGAGACTACAATTCTGCATTATGGAAAATGCGCGAGTAAGTAATCGGCCTTTGACCCCGGAAAACACCTCGCCGCTGCCACGAAACTTGATGAATGACTTTAGCTGCACAGTCTCTATTGTTTGAGCATAACTGGTTAGAAAGAGACCCTGATAAAAATTGCATTTTGCGGCTCAAGGGGCATTTCGGACTTTAACTATACTTATCGCAATACCATCGGAACCAGATGGCTAGAAGGCTGGGCACGGCCAAGATAAGAAACTTGTGTCGAAACAATGCAAAAAGCTGCAGCAACTATTTATGCTGTCGCCATATATTTTGCCGCTACACCTGGAAGATGGTTCTAACTCCTACGCAGTCCTGACTTGTCCACAGCGCGCTACATATTGTACTACTGCAACATAGCGATCAATGGGAGCAAACCGCTCCAGTCGGCATCACATCGTGAGCGCAAAAGAAAAATAGTAAAATTCCTGTTGTACCTTCGACACCACAAGGCACATCACGGGTTCGCATTGGGTGCAGGAAAACGTAAACTCAATCTACGCACCGATAAAACATGCATGTATTGAAAAAATTACACAAACAACTGGCTGACGCATCCTCGTGTTAGCCTTGCGGATGGCGATCATCAGCATCCGTACCAGATTTGACCTGCACGTAATTATTAGCCCCTTTTGTTCTGGTAATAAGTTTCAACATCCGGAATAGCAGCGGTGTCGCAGCTATCTATTCTACTATTATAGCCGTGACGTTTTCGAAACTAAAACTCCCTAGAATCGATAGACGTGAATGCCTATGAGCCCAAGCATGCTCACTATTACTTGTGAGAGCGTTAACCTAGCACGAAGACCGTGTGATCGTGCGTCATCGCCATTATCATCCAGAGCCGTCAGCGATTTTCCATAATATTTACGTGTAGCGGCTCCAGAAGCTCTTTTGTTTCGCAAGCCAATATATGTGATATGTGGCGCGCGGGGATGAATTTGTGCACGGAGTCGGGCAGAACCCAGCACTAGTGCACCACAGACAGAAAAAACCTGCGGCTCTCAAACCTATCGCGCTGCTGCAACCCAACCGCCGCTGTTCTACACGGAACAGCATGCGCCGCGGCCAAAAAACCGCATAGGGATAACACCGAAACCGTTCGGCCCTTCAAAGTACTTACCGTGGTATCCTATAACATTGCATGTATCTTGGCAGCGCGGCTACGCAATAGTAGGCTGTTCACTGCTGGCACATCGCGCGTTTGAATTATCCACAAACTACCTTTTGCTCGCTATATAAGCACTTTTAGCAAACCTGAATTACTTACACTGCCATGTACAGACTTCTCCATACTCATGGCGCTAATGTAGCCGTAGCTCTACCACAATCCAGATCAAAAATGAGCAATTGGAGAAAAGAATGGGCAGGAACCTGAACAGTTTGAACAACGTCGAGCCTGAGAAAATGTGGAGGCTTACCGCTCGCAATATAAGCTTCGCCCTACCACGCCTAAAATTTGCGAAAAACCGTGACTGCGTTATGCGAGAGTGCCTGATATAGCAATACCTTACGGCATCTGATAACACCAACACGAAACTGCCTTCCATGTGGCAAAAGAATCAACCTTTCGTGGACAGATGAAAAATAATCATCTATATTACGCGGGTTGTTTTTCTTTTTTAGTGCCTACATGATCCGGGTGGTTTGCTCCAATTGCGGTGCCATATATGTGGTGGCCAGCGCTAAACTACCCAATGTTGGGCAAGCCATAACCTGCGCAAATTGCGATCATTCCTGGCCTTATTCGCCCGCACCCCAGAACACGCCTGAGGTTAGTCAGGTAAAAAAAAGGAAGGGACCACCGGGCCGGGTGCACGGGCAAGGATCATCGTTGCGCTCCATACTGCTGCAAGTGATCATAATGGTCCCATTGTTGTTTTTCTTTTCATCATCCTTTCAGAATAGCATCCCATATAAGTTCAGGAAAATTTACCGCTGGGCAGAGCTGTATGACACTTCCCACATAAGGTTGCTACAATCACACGTCAAGGTCATACATACCAACAGCGATGGAACGATGACGCTAAAAGTGAGCTGTACTCTTGAAAACGAAACCACGGAAGAGCGTTTTGTTCCGGGGCTACATTTTGTATTCTATGATAAAAATAAAGAAAGGGTATTCGCCAAAAAGTTGGAAGTGGCAAAGTATGAATTGATTGTAGGGCAGCAAAAAAGGCGCTTTGAACAAACTATAAGCGGGGTACCGCCTACCGCTGAAGCATTGAAGATTCGTGCAGGTAACGCTTTTGAGATCCTTTTTCACTGATGCCGTTCCTGAGTTCACTGTAACGGAGATAAGCGAGATACTGCAGCGTATGCTGCATGAAGCCTTTTATTGCGTGAAAGTGCGAGGGGAAATTGGCGGTGTATCCCGGCCGGGCTCCGGGCATATATATTTCACGCTTAAAGACGGAAATTCCATAATTAACGCCGTATGTTGGAACGGCAGTAAATCAAAACTAGGAGAGCTGTGCAGCGACGGCACCGAAGTAGTCTGCACTGGACATATTAGCACATATCAGTCCAGATACCAGTTGATCATAGAAGATATCGTGCTCGCCGGCGCGGGCAAACTTGCCGCTTTACTCGAAGAAAGGAGAAAGAAACTCGAGAAAGAGGGCTTATTCAGCCCGGAGCGGAAGAAAAAACTTCCTCTATTACCCCTGAAAATTGGCGTCATCACCTCACCCACAGGGGCAGTTATCCAGGATATTCTTAGTCGGGTAAAACAGCGGTTTCCTACTCATGTTGTTATCTGGCCAGTGCAGGTTCAGGGATTTAACGCAAGCTCTATGGTCATGGACGCGATAGTGGGCTTCAACAAGTTGGCACAGCCGCCAGATGTGCTCATTGTGGCCCGCGGGGGAGGCAGTCTAGAAGATTTATGGCCATTCAATGACGAGGACCTGGCCAGAACAGTTGCCACCTCAAAAATACCAATCATATCGGCTATAGGGCATGAAACTGACTTCACAATCATAGATTATGCTGCAGACTTGCGCGCAGAAACGCCAACCGCCGCCGTGGAATTAGTTTTACCGGAAAAAAATCAACTCGTAGGCAACATCAGCGAGAAGTTCAACCGAACCACAAGTGCTTTTGAGAGAATAATACGGCAATATGAGTACAAACTTCTAAAACTACATGGCCCTCTCGTAGAAACAAAAAATCGGGTACTGCGACTGGGAGAATTTATCGATACGCAACATAAAAAGACCAAATATCTCCTGCAACTAGCGGTACTAAGAGCGGCCAAGAACTTGGAGAATTTGTCACAACGTTTGAAGCACTACGATCACCAGCACGTGCTGAACATTGGGTATGCCATTATCCGCAACACACAGGGACAGCAGATTGACTCTGCAGAGATGCTGACTACTGATGATATAGTATCAATCGAGCTAAAGGACGGAACAAAGCAGGCTATTATTCTGAGCTAACACGTGAAAGCTTCCGCGTTCCCTTGCCAAGCTTTACCTTACAAAATTTCATGCAATGTATTTTTCAACCATAAAGAAAGTAGGGGCACTCGCTAGCTTGTTGTCTCGAATTGTCCCATAACTTCAAGGCGACGGGATGCAATGCACTTGTCTATCGATAAAACACAACCCCCTTGAGCGCCGAAGATTAATTTCACTACAACACTAAGCACTCATAGAACTTGGTTCCCCGGCAACCAAGTCAATACACGTCGACACCTTAGAGAGAATTTGCTGTAGACTAACTGCTACCAAAAACTCAAAATGTACTTTTCTCTCTTAATATTGTCCGATGCCAACGGAAATGCGAACTGAGTAAGCATTATATATTCCCACGTTGGCAGCAAGGACCCCGATTGAGAAAAATCCCGTGTTTGGAAAACCCACGCAAAGCAATGCTAACATTAGCACACTAGAAAGTGGGAGCCCGAATCGGGGTCACATTGCAAATCTTCTATGTGCACTTGCACGCACCGCGTTTAGTGCCTGGATAGAACGCCTTGTAGGAGAAACAAGAGAACTACAGGAAAGCTTTAATGTGGGAATCGTTGGC
>NZ_CP046391.1:1109930-1133421 GCF_012790675.1 Anaplasma platys | reverse complement strand
GAGCGGGGTGGATGCAGAGAAAGAAGACGGCGACTCCGAAGGTCTTGGTGTTCAGCATCCAGTTGAAGAGAAGTCAGATGCGAGCTACCGCCTCATCATTATCTAAGGTCGTATTGGCTTCAGGAGAAACATACGGAAAATCTGATGCCAGTGGTGCTCAGCATCCAGTTGAAGAGAAGTCAGAGGCAGCTACCGCCTCTTCATTGACTGAGCAGGAGATGCAATCTAGCGATCATTCTCAGCAAGAGATTGAAGAGCGCGATACTGAATCTCATGGAGCAGATATTGCACGCTGAACGCAAGCACGTTGAAAGACGAAGAACTTGAGGCGTTACTAGGGGATACGTCATATTTTGGCTTTTAGCAGGGCTGGCCTTACTTAAAAATGGTGTATGCAGAAGAGAGGGAGGTGGCTGTAAGCCATCTCCCTTTTTTGTTTCGGGTTCACTATATCTGGAAAATTATTGAACCGGTTGTGGATGGACGCGAACAAGCGGGTATGGATAACTCATGTTGGGGCAGTATGTGCAGTTATCCGCTCATTGCAGCATGGGTGCCGCCAGCAACACAGGTGTGGACGACTTAATGGTCCTTGAGAGTGCCAACTATCTTCTAACAAGTGGTCGCTTTCGTGAGTGTGTAACCTATTAGGCACACGTACTTTCTACCGGTGTACTTAATGCATTACTAAAGACAGCCATAGCTGAGGTTAGAAATTGAGATATCGGGTTGTTCATAGACACAAATAACCTAACCACAGAAAGGATGAACCGTTTTGTCTTTGGCCTCCAGTATGCTTCCGTTTAGATTCATGTACGACTTTGTAGACCGAAAAACTTTCCTTCTCGTAGCAAGGTACATATAGCCAAAACATAGTCACAGGATTGCTGCTAGCCTGGACAGCAGGAGCGGATAGAGGAGGGGTTTTTGCGGTTTCATACATCAGTTGCCGATAATCCGTGGGATGTTGATTATGTGCCATGGGGTGATTCGTTGCCGTGGTGTACAACGCTTCAAAGCAACATGGCGTTACCAGCATGTAAAGTGAGAAAATGAGCTTGCACTACAGCTTTTTTATATCAGCTGCAATTATGTTAGCTTTAGTACGGGGCGATGGGAACGCTGCATTAGTCTGGGCGAGGACTACACATTGTGTGCAACAGGTGTCATATTATTGCCAGGAACAGTACAAAGACTTGCAACATATGCAGCAGCGGGCTATCGTGCCGTGTAATCAATGTGCAACAAGGTGTGCATGTCTAATGCTGTAGCTTGCTGATCTTATTGTCCTCAATGTGAAAGTACTGAAAGTCTTTCTCGAACCCATTGAAGTTGTTTGTGTCCACATCAGTTATCCAAGCCTGGCAGCCTAGGTCTTTTATTATAAACATGAGCTCTTCGCGGTGAGTGGTGTCTAGGTGTGACATTATGTCATCAAGCAACATTATGGGCGGCTGCCCATCGGCATTATGCTTTGCAATTGCAGCCGTCAGCAATAATGATAGTAGGAGGATTTTTTGTTCCCCGGTGGAGCAGTTACTAGCAACGAGATTTTTATTTTCGTGAAATATCTGAAAGTTGTCATTATGGACACCGAAAGTGGTACATTGCCTAATAGCGTCGGTCTCGCGGCTATTTTTTAAATTATCAGCAAATAACTGAACCGCGTCTGGCATGTTCAAAAACTCAAACGCTTTGCTGTTCAGTTGAATTGAAAACTTAAAAAAACTGGAAGACTGGCCATGTGAGAGCAAGATGGCATGCAGCGTTTCCAGAACATTGCGTCGCGTTTGTGCAATATGAACCCCACTAATACTCATTATATTTTCCAGGCTTGTGAGCCAATTGTGGTTCAGCGGATATTCCCGCAATAGTTGTTTTCTACTGCGTTTTGCTTTTTCGTACTTTACCATGTGCTGCGAATAGTCCTTATCGAATATGTGCACTATCCTGTCAAAAAATCTAAGCCGCTCTGTAGGAGCTTTTAACAGTATGTGATCTAGTTGTGGAACCAACCATACTATGCACAAGAGCGAGTGCAGCTTACTATAAAGACTGGCTTTTTCGTCTATGGTGACCGCGCGCTGATTGTTTTTCCTGGCTATATCAATGGTGCATAGGCCTTCTGGCCTCCTAATCTTGTAGTTTACCAACCAAGGGGTGCTCGAAGCGTTGTTTTGCATGCATTCTGCGCTAACACCGCGGAGCCCTGGCCCTTTTGATAATACAGAGAGTGCCTCAAGGACGTTGGTTTTTCCTGCGCCATTTTCCCCCAGTAGTACCACAGACTTGCCATTACTGTGAAGCTCAGCCTTTGTGTAGTTGCGAAAATTGACCAGTTTGATGCTGTCGACAAACGATTGAAACAAGCAAGTCATAGATTCAACAGCCCTCAGTAGCGAAGCAAGCGACCATGTTGACGGGATTGAGCGTTACCGCAAAATGCCCAAGCCAAGATAGTAACCGCATATTTACCGTCCATGCAAGCAACGTCCCGCAGGGAGAGATGCTAAAATTTTATTTTGATTGTGGCCACGAAGAACAATAGAACCGCCAAGAATATCAGAAGAGAAAACAAAAGTAGGTTCTTGCCACGTTGTTTTCTTTTAAACTCACCAGCTTTCACCGCTAGAACTTCCCTAAATGCCGAACTACGCCACCAAGACGCACCAGGTTCTCACCACAATTGGGTACGAATGTCAAGAAATTTGCTCTAACCACCTAAGAGCCCATAGCTTTTTTGAGTATTTTACTTTTCCCCGCAAGCCAGCTAGTGCATTGATTAGGAAAATTGGGAGTTGCTATGCAAAATGCAGATTGCCCGTGTGGGGTGCCCTATTTCCTTTGATAGTTGGCTTCCATGTATTAGTGCTTGGCAGAAATTCAATCTGTGGCACCCGCGGGTCTCGTATCTCAGTTTCTCGTAACAATCTGTCATAACCACTTCGGTCTAGGAGGGGATGAAGATCAGTGTCCAGCCTGCAACTAGGGCATTCTGTGGTATTGATGTCTACGGGGTCTGGTGCTGAAGTAGAGCAATGCGTCAATGACCAAATGCGGCGTTGATGCGTTTTAAGATCGTTGACTGCTCCGGATTTCCGCAGCGGTACATACCCGCAGACGAGGTTGAGACGTTAATCTTGCATGTCGTTTGGCGACACATGATGAACCCTGGCTTGCAGGCGCACCTTAGGCTCTGCTGGAGAAAAGTGAAAGGCCGAACCCTTTAAGCATTTCCGTACGGATTCGGCCACTCATTCGGCCCTACTTAAGGCCGAAAATCTTCCTGCAAAGCTTTGCGACGTACTGGAAAGAGAAGGAAAACTTTTCTGGCGGATCAAGCAAACTTTTTCTCGCAGCTGCTGCACGCGCCGCAACACCCGAACTTATATCACTACCAGCCTGCGCAAACTGTTGAGCAGCCGAGGTGTCATGCCGTGCTGGATGGAGCTCTGAAGCAATAACCTCTTCCTTCTTTTGAGGTACGGCCCTCCCGATTCTTATTTCCTTTTGTTTTGCAGAAGTATCTTTCTTCTTGTCGGGGGTCGCAGCCCTCTTTATAGTTCTCCCCTTTATTGCGCTCGCAGCCTGTTTTGTGGTCGACGTTGTAGCTTTGCCTTTGGCTGGAGCTGCTTTAGCAGTTGAAACCAGCTTACCTTTCTCTGCGGCCTTTACAGCCTTTGATACACTCCGTGGTTTGCGAAGTTTCAAATCGCCGTCAGTTGTCCCGACGGCAGTACCGCTAACTTGATGCATGGATTCAGAACTCCCTATATGTAGAAACAACCCCGGATTGTAGCCATATGGTGTTATTAAATTCTAAATACGCGTGTTATGAAATTACGAATTTTTTGGCCACTAATGGTTTGCATACGGCAAACAACCCCACTTTTCATGCTGGAGAAGTTCGGTATTTTGCAATATTTTAGTTCTTTAAGATTCTGTGTGTGGGTAATGGTAAAGAAAAATTTTGTGATCATAGATGCGTACGGCTTCCTTTTTCGGGCGTTTTACGCTTTACCCGGACTGAGCACATCGTATGGGTTTCCAGTGGGCGCAATATACGGCTTTATAAACATGCTTTTGAAGCACCTATCTATGCATTCTGCTGACTATCTTGTTGTGGTTTTTGATTCCGGATCAAAAAATTTCCGCCATGCTTTATATACTGAATACAAATCTAACCGTCCACCAGCACCTGAAGAGTTATCGATACAATGTGCCCCACTACGTGAAGCAGTGGAGGCTTTTAACATTGCCAGTGAAGAGCAGCTCAACTATGAAGCCGATGATGTTATTGCTACGCTGGCCGCAAGATACGCCTCGGAAGATGTATGTGTTCGTATATTATCCGCGGATAAAGACCTTTTGCAGTTGTTGGCCGAGAATATCAAGGTCTATGATCCAATAAAAAGTAGGTACCTCACCGAAGAATATGTTCAAGAAAAGTTCGGCGTGCTGCCTGACAGGTTATTGGATGCGATGGCGCTAACGGGGGACTCTTCCGACAACATACCTGGCGTTCCCAGTATAGGTGTCAAAACTGCCGCAAAGCTGATAAATGAGTTTGGGTCCCTAGAGGGAGTGCTAAGCAGCGCTGCCCAGATCTCTCAAAAAAAATGTCGGGAGATGCTCCTGCAATTTTCAGACCAGGCGCGTCTTTCTCGGGATTTAATCTCTTTGGATCGCAACGTGGTTCTGGAGGGGGATATCGAAAAGTATGCGAAAAAAGCCCCTGATATCACAAAACTGACAGCAATGCTCAACAAGTACGAGCTCACATCTTTAGAAGGGAAAGTGGCCAAATATTGCAATACGTTTGCTGGTTATGTTCCTGTAGCTGAAGAAGTAATTCCGTCCAGAGAAAGTGGCATTATCGACATGGGAGAGTTCGTAAAAGGCTGTAAATACAGCGGTACTATGGCTCTGTATCTTGTGGAAGAAGATGAACAGGTGAGCGAAATTTCTGCCGCCTTTCACTGCACAAGTGCTTTGACCGTGAAGGGGAATGAGGAGATTCGTGAATTCGTCACGACAATAAGACCGCTGTTGGCATCGGAAGGGATTTTAAAAATTGTTTACGATGCGAAATCTATGTTGAAATTTCTGCCAGAGATGCGGGCGTACGACGATGTTATGGTGATGTCATATGCATTGGAAGCGACGAGCCATAACCATAGCTTTGATAGCATGTCGCAACGCCACTTGGGTAAGCTAGGGAATATGTCTCAGGCTTGCATTGTGGCATCGCTGCACCAAATTTTACGGAAAAAGCTATTCGAGGCGCGGTTATTCACTGTTTATTACACCCTGGAAAGGCCACTAATTCCGGCAATATACAAGACACAAGAGGCTGGCGTGAAGGTGAGCATTGAGTTGCTGCAACAGCTTTCTGAGGATTTTACAGCTTATATTAGGGGACTCGAGGAGGAGATATATTTGCTGGCGGGTAGCAGATTTAACATAGCTTCTTCGAAGCAGTTAGGACAGGTGTTGTTCGAACAGATGAAAATTGGTAACACAAAGAAAATGCCCTCTGGCACCTATTGTACGCGCGCCGAGGTGTTGACCACATATGCCACTGAAGGCGTTGAAATTGCCGATAGAATTTTAAAGTGGCGCCATTACACCAAGCTGAGAAGCACATACACTGATGCTTTGGTGAAGCAAGTGAATAAAAACACTGGGCGAGTGCACACCAGCTATTCAATGGTAGCGACGGCAACAGGGCGTATAAGCTCAAGCAATCCAAATTTGCAAAACATTCCGATCAGAAGTAAGGAAGGAGAGAAGATAAGAAAGGCTTTTATCGCATCTGAAGGGCACAAACTGGTTGCTGCGGATTATTCCCAGATGGAGTTAAAAGTTATGGCACACATTGCTGATGTGAAGGCGTTTCGCCAGGCATTTGCCGACGGCTTAGATATACACGTGGTGACAGCAAAGCAAATATTTGGTGACTACTACGAGATTGATTCGGAGCTCAGGAGAAGGGCGAAATCTATCAATTTCGGGATAATATATGGCATGGGCGCTTATGGTCTGGCAAGAAACATTGGGGTAAGTAGAAGGGAAGCTTCTGGATATGTAGAGCAGTATTTTCGGCACTATCCCGAGATTAAAGACTATATGGAAGATATTAAGGCATATGCGCGCAAGTATGGTTACACTACCACGGTTTTTGGACGTAAATGCTTCATAGATGGCATTCGCAGTAGACAACGTGCGGTCAGGAGCATTGCGGAAAGGGCTGCTATCAATGCTCCAATTCAAGGGACTGCGGCAGATGTAGTGAAAAAAGCGATGATCAGGTTATATAATCGGCTGGAGCATGGCACTATCATCATGCAGGTACACGATGAACTAGTGGTAGAAGTTCCAGAAGAACACGTGCCCACCACTGCGCAGCTGATGAAAAGGGTAATGGAAGAAGTGGTGCAGTTTTCAGTACCGCTCACTGTCGATGTTAGCGTAGGGGACAATTGGGGTGAAATGGAAAAGCTGCAGTTTTAGCTGCTGTACCTTCCAGCTCTGGTCAGGAGTGCCACATGCGCAATGTGCTGGAAACATATCTAGGAGATAAGTTAAACCTGCATGCACAATTTTGTGATTTCTCTCCACTAGTCTTGAAAGCCTAGTGCTGCCAAAGTATACTGTGCGTAAGTTCGTGTTTGGTGGCTTATTACGTGTTAGCTAAGAAGGAAGACTTTCGCGTGTCTTATGGCGGTGGATTCCCCGGAGGAGCGGAGGGGCCAATTGTTTCAGCTTCTGTTTTGGCGGCTGACTTCTCAGATCTCAAAAGTTCAATAAGCGCAGTTGCTGCTGCTGGGGCGGATTGGCTACATATTGATGTTATGGATGGGTGTTTTGTGCCCAATCTTACCATGGGGCCTGTGGTGATTTCTGGAATGAGAAAGTGCACGGATATGTTCCTCGACGTACACCTAATGGTCAAGTCTCCTGGATGTCACCTGCAGGGGGTTGTAGGTGCTGGCGCGGATATGATCACCGTTCATGCTGAATCAGAAGTGCATCTGTGCAGGTTGGTGAATCAGATCAAGCTGTACGGTAAGAAAGTTGGGGTTTCTCTTGTTCCTAAGACTCACCATAGCGTCTTGGAATATATAATTCACGATCTGGATGTGGTGTTAGTTATGACTGTCGATCCTGGTTATGGGGGGCAGGAATTTCTAGACGCGCAGCTTAAAAAAATAGAAAACATTCGTGCTATGATCAGTGAGAATTCCCTTCACACAAAGATTGCAGTTGATGGGGGGATTTCAACAAAAAATGCACAGGCCGTTATCGATGCAGGGGCTGATATATTGGTTGTTGGATCGGCGCTTTTTGGTTCTTCCAATATGGGAGAGACGATCAGGGCGTTAAAGTCGTTTTAATGGAAGTTGGCTTATGAAACTGTTGGTGCGGAGTATAGAGGCGCCGCTTTTTGTCTTTGCGGCGTTGGGCAGGGCTTTTATCGGGGTACTGGCCCCTGTAGGTAGGGTGACGTCGTTTTGCTGCAAAGCGGTATTTTACAGCATGGTGCCTCCATATTACTTCAGGCAGACCGCCAAGCAATTTTTCGAAATGTGCTTTTTCTCGCTGTCAGTGGTAGCTGTGGCTTCTTTATTCACAGGAGGGGCATTGGTGTTGCAAAATACACTTATCGGCGGCGGAGGCAAGGTTGCCGGGCATATGATGGCGGGAATAGTGACAGTTGCCATTGTACGCGAACTCGGGCCAGTGTTAATAGGGTTAATTGTCGCAGGGCGGATTGGAGCGGCGGTGGCTGCTGAGTTGGGAACGATGCGTATTACAGAACAAATAGACGCTTTGGCCACGCTGAATACGGATCCGTTTCGCTATTTGATAGCGCCACGTGTCGTTGCATTAGTGCTAACAATGCCAGTGTTGATGATATACGCAGACGTGTTGGGGATTTTTGGCGGCTATGTAATGGGTACTATGCGGCTTTCTCCTTATAGCAGCTCTGAGTATTTAAGAGGAATTGCAGAGTTTTTAAAGTGGCATGATGTGATTGAGGGAGTGGCGAAAGCAATTACGTTTGGTTTTGTTATTTCCTTGGTGGGTTGCTATAACGGTTACCACTGTGCAATTGGCGCCAGGGGGGTGGGGGTGTCAACCACCAGGACGTCCTTCTCATCATCCCTGCTTATTATTTTGCTGAACTATATAATCACTGTTTTTTACGCGTAAAACTATGAACGCTGTTTCTGTCTCGGATTTGCACGTTTCCTTTGGGGAAAAAGCTGTATTACAAGGTGTTGATCTGGACATTTCATGGGGAGAGTCTTTGGTAATCCTTGGAGAATCTGGGAGCGGAAAATCTGTTCTTACCAAGGTGATACTGGGGATAATTGCCCCTACAAAGGGTGTTATAACAGTTGGTAATGCCGCAGCAGGAGATAAGCAAGATATAAGGAATTTTAGCGTGCTATTTCAGAACTGTGCGCTATTTGACAGTCTTCCCATATGGGAAAATGTTGTGTTTAACTTTCGCAAGAGACTAGCCCTTGACAAAAAAAGCGCTAAAGAGCTGGCTCTGCGTGGGCTAGAGCTAGTAGGTCTTGATGAGAGCGTGATGTATGACTATCCGGAAGCGTTATCTGGAGGCATGAAAAAGCGCGTGGCGCTGGCGCGGGCGTTGATTGGAGATCCAAAAATTTTGATTTTGGATGAGCCAACATCGGGATTAGACCCAATTATGTCAGCAGTTGTCAGTGACATAATAGCTAGATGCCACAGCGAATTTAAACTAACAGTGATCACTATAACTCACGATATCAACAGTGCATTCCAAGTGGCAGATAAGATAGCGATATTGAAGGGTGGCAGGATCATTGCGTGTGACGCTGTAGAAAAAATAAGACAAAGTACTGACCCATACGTGGCAAAGTTCATGAACGTCGGATCGCGATACACGGGGCACATCGGTTAAGCCATCAGGAGTTAGATTGTTGCGCAAGTAGCGTGGTATAAAAGCCACCTCTGATCTTATCATACATCGCTAACCTTACATCGAAGGGAGACTATTCTTGCTAAGGTAAATGTTCACTATATGGCGTGCTGTAGGCGCGATTGTGCACCGTAGATTGCAATCGCGGGTCCGGCATTGTACACTGAGACGGGTATTGTATCACAAGAGGGCGGTTTTTGTGATAAGCATCACGCCTTTTGTCTTTGTGGTCCTTGTGTTGATTCTTTACAAAGTATTGTACGGGGTTGCGACATGCTTATGACGGCGAGGTTTGTGCCTAACTCCCCGTACATCCGGTTCTTGTTCATAATTTGGTATAAGATATGAGACCAGTTGATCAGGTAGCTAAGCTACTGGAAATATTGGATTCAAAGGATGGAAACTCCGTAACGGAATTTGTATCTTCCTTATCAGCAGAGAGTATTTTAGAGCCTTCGTACGAGGGACAGACAGTGCTCTCCCTGTTGGTAGAAGCTTTGTTTCCGGTTGCTGAACTACATGATGAGGGGGTAGCTGACGATATTGTGAGTACCGTAAGAAGTTTTTCTAGGGGACTAAGCTCTCTATGGCGCACGTATTTTTCTGTAGCAAATGTTGAATGTGCGGGAAGTGGTGCTGGGCAGCAACAGCAGGGAAATGCCGCCTCGGAAGGTAGTAATGCAAGTGTGAAAAATGCTCACTGCACGCAGGCCGCTTCCAATGGGGTTGTAGCGGATATTGCGGGGGGTATCAGAGTTTTAGCAGAAAAAATCGAAGAGGAGCGCAAGCTAGCGGAGCTTAAAGGACCAGAAGATTACACTGCTTTCCTGCGAAAAGTTACAGACTATATCACAAGAAGAAATGTGTCTTACAGTGTATGTGGTGGGATGCGTATGGCAAGTGCAGCAAATGCGCTTGCCTTGCAGTACTTTTCCAACACTGGTGATAAAGAAGCGCAGTTGTTGGCCATGAAGCCGTTGAGAGAATTTCTCCTTGGGTTTTCTAAGTATAGTCTTGACCCCTCTTCCGATGTGTACCCTGTGCACTTTGCGCTGTCAATGAGTGGGGGAGCTAACGAGGATAAGTTTATAGAAGATGTGGTAAATCCTCTTCTCCAGGGAGTAAGCAGGGAGGAGAGTGTTGTATCTAAAACTACACCGACTGTGGATGCCGATGCATCTATGTCTTTTCCAAAAACGCAGGACAGCAAGGGGAACACCTTACTGGATTATGTGTTGGCATCTCCGTATTGTTCTGCGAAAACCGTTGGTTTGGTTCTAAAGTCGTTCCCAGATTTGGATGCGGATCCTGAGCGCGAAGGTTCGTTGTCTCTGGTGGAGTTGTTAGTGCATAATATTCCGCGTTATGCGATGTTTTGCTCTATGCTGGATGCGTATAGGGACTATGCTGAAGAGAGAGCAAATGTTGCCAGTGAATTACGTGCAGCAACGCAAGCTGGGGATGTTGCTGCATTCAGAAAGGCGACGGGGGCCAAGAGAGAGCTACAGTATAAAATGTGTTATCCATCATTGGAGGCAGTAAACCGTTTTGACAGAATTTTAGGGGTGCTTTGCGGCAAGGATAGAAAGATCGATGCCGTAAGAAAGGCGAATTTTCTTAAGGGTCTGGGGGACAATTACAAATTGTGTGTCATGGGCATTCTTGAGAACTATAAAGATTGCCTTGATGAGATGCGTGATACCGCAAAAGAGGATTCTGTCGGCGGTGATAGCCTAATGGCGCATAATGTTGGGAGCATGATTAGCGCTGCTGCAAAAGTGCAAAAGATAGGTGCACAAGCTGCTGCAGATGAAGTAGCTGATGTGACATTGCAAGATAAGGGTTATGTTAGACGTCTTGGTATCACAGCGGCGCGGGCAAGGCAGGCGGAAGCTTGCCAATTTTTGAGAGCATCCCACTTGCAGCAGGAGGAAAAACTGTCGGAAGGTTGGGTATATGATGCTGGTTCTTCTTGCAGTATAAACCGGTTCTTTGGAGTTACATGCGCTATGGGCAAAAGTGCTGCGTTACACTTCGAAGATTTCTGCAAGTTTTACGATATTGTTTTCGGTGCAGTACACGAGATTAGGGAAAAAAATAAGACATACGAAAGAATAGCTACCAACACCATGTATTGTTTAGCAGTTGGAGTGCCACTGTTTATGATCATAACTAATGTTGTGCTTATCGTTTACAAAGGGAGCACACTCAAAATGATGCTTGTAGATACGCTATGTTTTTGTGTTGCTCTGCTAACCCTTGCGTTTGTGTATGTCATGGATAAGGATCAGAGAGTAGTCGAAGGAACTGTTAACTCGATTGAACAGGACCTTAAAGATTATGTAAATGTTTTTTATACGAGGCGCAGTGTTGATATTCTGTGCGGGGAAGGTGACGCGTTGAGTAATAAGAAGTCGGCGGAAGTGGGTAGTAGGGGAGGAGAAGGTGCGGCAGCTATAGGTGATTCGGTTCATGCTGCAGTACCAGAGGCACGTAAATCACATTTAGCACACGCAGTTGGTCAGGTAGGCTCGTGGGTGAATTCTGTTAGCGTTGCTGGCGAGTCGCAGTCTTCTGTTCTGGCATTATAGGTACAAGGTTTCTATTATCCCGCGGCTTGTCCTGCTCAGCGGTACGGTAAGGAGTGGCTGGCCTGTGCTGCTGGTGAGTTTCTCGTCCTGGCGGTGAGGCGCGTTGTGATGCATGCACGGCAAGGAGGGCCGATGTCATGATAAGTTTGTGGGGCGTAGTAAAGATTATCCCCTCAGCAGTTTATTCGAGATGCAAGACGGTTTATCACGCGTTGTGCGTAACACTTATTGCATGGTAGTACCCTGTTGTTTGCTCTAGATTGCCTGGGTTATGTTTGGAGTAGCAGTTAATTGTGTGTGAGAGATGTGCTCATGTCGGCAAAGTGGCAGTAGGTAATTTTTGGATTCTGTTAAACGTTTTGCGACTTGGGATGGAGGTTAGAAATACAGTAGGCTGTATGTTATAACTATACTAAAATCTTCTGTTTGTAGCGCTGTGCAGCAGCAATTTCAGTGCTGTTTTAAACTTTGAATCCGGGCACAGGTCTAATTCATACATTGCTAAATAGGCGTAATGTTTCGCGATTTCCACGGATTTTTCAATGGCATTGAGTTCCTTGATAAAAGCACAAACTACCTCGGCATTAGGCGAGGGTTTTGCCAGTTCATTACTGATAGCTGCTCGAGTTTTTGCATCGGCATTTTCATAGGCCACAATAAGTGGTAATGTGACTTTTCCCTGTAAAATGTCGTTGCAAGTTGCCTTTCCGGTTTCCGTAGAACGCGCAGTATAATCTAGAATGTCATCCAGGATTTGAAATGCAATACCAAAATTGTTGCCAAAGCTTCGTAAGGGCTTGCGAAATGCGGGAGCGTCAGCAAGCGCTGCAGCCGCCTCACAAGCCGCGGAAAACAACACAGCAGTTTTGGCAGAAATGATTTCTAGATATTTTTGCTGCGAAATATCTATCTTTTCACTGTGTACCATCTGTTGTATTTCGCCAGTGATTATAACGCTGGAAGCTCCTGAAAGTATAGAGAGTACCGGGAGGTTATTGCAGCCCACTATCCACTGAAAGGAAACGGCAAACAAGAAATCTCCTACAAGAATACTGGCTTTGTTGCCCCAAATGCTGTTAGCAGTGCGAACGCCGCGACGTAGGTCACTTTTATCCACCACGTCGTCATGAAGCAGGGTAGCACTGTGTATGCACTCAATAGCTGCAGCCACAGCAATTCTCCTTTTATCCGTACATTCCAACAGCCCACACGCTGCCAGATGCAAGAGTGGTCTTGTTCTTTTGCCTCCTGATAAGACCAAGTGCTTGATTATGTTGGATATATATTCAACGCCACTATTGCTATTATGGGTGATGAAACTCTCCATTGCGGAAAATTCTTCGGCAACCAATATCCTTAGATCATTTAACGCATTCGCAAAGTTGTCGTACATCAGTCTCTCACTTTTGTGAACAAGTATGCATTAACATAGGCAAAACACGGAACTATACATGCGCCAAGCATAAAATATGCGAGCTCTATTGCAATAGCTTGCACTTGCCGTGTGTGAGCATCTTCCACCACTGGCTCCTAAGGATATGCGTGCGCAATAGCAGCACTGCGGCCTGCGTTGCAACTTCGTCTGCAGGCATGCCTCACTGACCTTAACTTAAAGAGAGTAGTAATTAGTAAACTCTATCGGATGGGGATGACAGCACAACGCTTCGGTTTCTGTCCTCTTGATTTTTATGTATGAATCTATCAGGTCGTTGCTGAATACCCCATCTTCCGTGAGGAATCTTCTGTCAGCATCAAGAGCTTCCAATGCTTCTTCCAAGGATGTGCACAGCGCAGTAAGACCAGACAGTTCATGTTCCTGCATATCGTACAGCGATCTTCCCTTCACTTCTTCAGGTAAGATCTTCCTCTTGATTCCATCAAGCCCAGCCATAAGCTGTGCAGCGAAGCACAAGTATGGGTTTGCCAATGGATCAGGGAATCGGACCTCTATTCTTCTTGCAGTCGCATTTCCGCTAGGCATGTAAGGTACCCGCACTGCCGCTGAACGGTTGCCGTGAGAAAACGCTAACCATATTGGTGCTTCAAAGCGGGGAACCAGGCGCTTATAGCTGTTGGTGGTGGGGTTTGCAAAGGCATTCAATGCCTTGCCATGTTCCAGTATACCACCGATGTAGTACAGGCAGGTCTCAGAAAGCCCGCTGTTTTGGTAATCTCCGGCGAACACATTACTTTCTCCCTTCCACAAAGACTGATGGCAATGCATCCCGCTGCCATTGTCTCCGGCAATCGGTTTTGGCATGAAGGTGATGCTTTTTCCATAAGATCCCGCTACGTTCCGCAGCACATACTTACACTTCTGTACATTGTCGGCGCTTGCCACCAGCTCAGAATACTGAAATCCCACCTCACATTGCGATGCAGCCACCTCGTGGTGGTGTAGCAGGGGCTTTACTCCCACTTCTTCCAGCATGGAGAGCATCTCTGAACGCATATCGTGAGAAGTGTCCATGGGGGGAGAACATAAGTAGCCACTGCGCGGTTCCATGGCATACCCATGATGCCCACTTCCGAATCTTTTCGTATGTGTGCCGGCAGCGCGTTCTTGTGTACTTAGCTTAAAATACGAACTATGGGATCCTGCTGAAAAGCGTGCTTGGTCGAAAACAAAAAACTCGATCTCAGGGCCAAAAAAGCACTTATCTGCAACTGCTGTTGACAGCATGTGCTGGTGAGCCTTGCGCGCCGTGTAGCGCGGATCGCGCGAGTAATCAGAGCGTGACCTCGGGCAAACCACATTACATATCACTGCTAAGGATGCCTGGGATGAAAACGGATCAGAGAATGCAGTGCCGATGTCAGGAACTAGCAGCATGTCGGACTCTTCTATAGGCTGCCATCCCGTTACCGACGAGCTGTCAAAAGCGATGCCATTAGAGAACACACCAGGATCTAGCGAGCTGACACTATGGGTGACATGGTACCACCTACCTAGAAGATCGGTGAAACGCCAATCGATGAATTTGACCCCGTACTTTTCCACATAGTCAAGCAAGTCCTTGGTAAATAAGAACATAACTGTAAGATCCTGAAGAAATTGGTAAATAAATTTTCAAAGTCTAGCAAATTTCAAAGTATGTGGCAACAACGGCAGCCTGTCTATTCAGCACTTTTCAATGTTCGTACAAGATTTTGACTTTACCCAGCAAAAGAGTTACCATCCCAGGACTCTATTTTTACTGGGGGTCCTGTAGCTCAGCCTGGTAGAGCAGGTGGCTTTTAATCACCGTGTCGCGCGTTCAAATCGCGCCGGGACCACTTTGATGTCGCGCGTGTTACTTTGTGAGGTGGCCGTAGTTCATGAAATTTCAATCGGAGTTTTTGTCTGTTATTGCGGCTCGAGGCTACTTGCACCAGTCGGCCGATGCTAAAGCACTAGATCAACTCATGAGTTCGAATAAAATTACGGCTTATATTGGGTTCGATTGCACTGCAAAAAGTCTCCATATTGGTGGCCTGATACAAATTATGCTGCTCCGTTACCTACAAAAAACGGGGCACAAGGTGATTGTACTTCTTGGAGGGGCCACTACGAAAGTTGGGGATCCCTCTGGCAGGGAGAAAACGAGGTCCATGCTGAGTGAGCAGGACATAATGGAGAATAAGGAAGGCATACTAAGGGTAATTAGAAAATTTCTGCCGGAGAGCGGGGATATTAACGTTGTGGACAACGCAGAGTGGCTTTGTTCCTATAAGTATTTGGACTTTCTGGTAGATGTGGGCAGTAAGTTTTCCATCAATGTCATGCTGGGGCTTGATAGCGTCCAAAGCCGGTTGAAACGTGATCAGCAGCTGAGCTTTTTGGAGTTTAATTATGTCTTGCTGCAGTCATATGACTTTGTAGAACTACATAAGCGTTATGGCTGCGTGTTGCAGATAGGAGGCTCTGATCAGTGGGGTAATATTGTTAGTGGAATAGAGCTAGGGAGGAGGATGGGATGCCAGCAGCTTTATGGCATCACCACTCCATTATTGCTTACAAGTTCTGGTGCAAAGATGGGTAAAACGGCAACGGGCGCTGTTTGGCTTGATGAAAGCATGTATGACCCGTATTCCTATTGGCAATATTTTCGCAATATACCTGATCAAGAAGTGGGTAAGTGGCTAAGATACTTCACAGAATTGCCCTTGAAAGAGATCGAGCGTTTGGAATCTCTGGAAGGAGAAAGCATCAATGAAGCAAAGAAGATTTTGGCCACCGAAGCGACGAAAATCTGTCATGGCATGGAAAAAGCCTGCAATGCCCGCGAAAGAGCAGAAAAAGTTTTCGAACAGAGAGCGGAAGAGGGGCTAACTAGCGTCACCATAAGGGCGGACCTGTTCTCCAATACGGGAGGTGTTCCAGTCGCAAAGTTGCTGCATTATACCGGTTTAGAGTCGAGTGTTGGCGCCGGGAAAAGACTGATAAAGGGTGGGGGATGTGCGGTTAACGGCAAGGCTGTACAAAATGTCGATGATGTGTTGCATTGCGAAGACTTCCGCAATAATGGCGGCTATATAACAATATTCTGTGGAAAGAAGCGCCGTTTGAAGGTAGTATTGGAAGAGTAAGAGGAGGGTGTTTTTGGTTAGTAACCGCACTCTCAGGTTGGGTGTGCTTAAAGCCGAGTTAGGTTAGCAACCCCGTGACCGCGTGGTCTGCGCGTATTAGGCTACTCTGCATGGCGAGTGTATATGTGCCACTTACTACGTGGGGTGGAAAAAATTTCTGTATGGTTTTTGCAAGGTTTCGAGTTTATTCCGATGATAGACTATGAGAAGGTGTTTTTTGAGAAGATACAGGGTATCAAGGAAGAGGGAAGGTACAGGGAATTCACGGGATTCCGTCGCATTCCTGGAAAGTTTCCATATGCTGTAGAGTGCCAAACGGGGGATGTTGTCACTTTGTGGTGCAGCAATGATTACCTCGGTATGAGCCAAAACGAACACGTTCTATCTGCGGCGAGAGACCGCAATGTTAATGTTGGGGCAGGGGGCACGAGAAATATATCTGGCACCACAGAAGAGGTTATAGAGCTAGAGAAATCCCTTGCGGACTTGCATAACAAGGCAGCAGCATTGACTTTTGTTTGTGGTTATGTGGCTAATCAGACGAGCATCAGCACAATACTAGCTACTATTCCTGATATTGTGGTGTTTTCCGATGAGAAGAATCACTCTTCTATGATTGAGGGGATACGTGCTGGAAACAGGGCAAAACACATCTTCCGGCACAATGACGTCAACCATCTGGAGAGTCTGCTGAAAGCAGCGGGACCGGGGCCTAAGATCATACTCTTTGAGTCGTTGTACTCTATGGATGGTGATGTGGCACCCATCAAGGAGATATGTGATCTGGCTAGTAAGTACAATGCCATCACATATTTGGATGAAGTTCATGCAGTGGGCTTATACGGAGCGCGCGGTGGTGGCATATCCGAGCGCGAAGGGTTGGCTGACAGGATATCCGTGATACAGGGTACGCTGTCGAAGGCATTTGGAGTGATGGGAGGCTACATTGCTGCATCGCAAAGCTTAGTTGATGTTGTGAGAAGTTTTGCTCCTGGATTTATTTTTACCACGGCAGTATCTCCGCTGATAGCAGCTTCTGCTCTTGCTAGTGTGGAGTACCTAAAAAACAGTGATGTGGAACGCAAAGGGCACGCGGAGGTTCTGGCTAAAGTTAAACAAGCTTTTCTCAGCTCTGGCATAGACTTTGTCATGACCGATACTCACATTATTCCCCTAATTATAGGTGATGCGACGAAGTGCAAGGAGGTATCTCAGGCGTTGTTAAAGGATCACAAGATCTATATCCAATCAATAAATTACCCCACGGTGCCATTGGGTACAGAGCGCCTCAGAATAACGCCCACGCCCTGCCACACCGACGAAATGATAGATCACCTAGTGAAAAGCCTGGTGGAAGTTTTGGGGAGGTTTTCTGTAATGCCTGGACAAAGCCTGGCGTACTACAAAATGCTACAGCAGTATCGGAGCGTCTAAGCCTTTGCTACGGTTTTTTATATTATGGTGGGTGAAGTCACTCCGGTTGTGTTGCGCTTTAAAAGGTGCGGGTAAACAAATCGTGAGACCGGTGTGTTGTTCTTCCCCGAAGGGTGATACATGTTAATGTATCCTGCAACATGCTGGGGATTGATTTCACCTTAGAGTCTTAGACGCGATTAAGGTACAAGAAACAGGTTTACTGAGAGCTTGGGAGTTGTGGCTAGGGGGATAGCTCACCGTGCTATGTTTTGCCTATGGCGTAGTTATTTTGTATTTAGGTCTTGCCCAGTGGCATAGCATGCTAACGACAATACGTAAGGGGGGTCCTTGCCGTCTGCAGGGGTGAGTCAAATTATGCACAGTGAGCTTAGTTGGTGGGGTATAGGTCTTTGCTTTTGTATTGTGGATAGAAGCGATACGAATCGTGGATTAGAGGTGGTGTTTGTATACGGCAATGCCGCGATAAAAAGGCATGTACGGTCTCCAGCGAAGTAAAAAGTTGAGCATTCATTCCGCAGGTCACAGTAGATATGGAGCAAGCGAGTGCCGTGTTAGGATCCCCGCGATGAAAATGCCGTTATTTTGTTTGCAGACAGATATAATGTTGGGCAAACCACTACGTGAAGGGCTACTACGGCTTTCATAGGTTGTTTTAATCGCACTTGTCCCACGGATTTCTGATTATCCGAACTCCGTGTTTGAGCGACAGACAATATATCTCAAAACTTATCTCGCAATTTGCAAATTTTGGATGGCTTGTCAGGAAATGTTTGGCAGCTCTGATAATAGAGCGTTGCTGCTTCACGCTGATAGGTATGTCATTGAACGTCCCAGTGATACTCGTTTTTACTTCTATGAATACAAGAGTGTCACCCTTCTGGGCAACTATATCGATTTCTCCGACGGGGGAGCGATACCTGCGGAATAATATGGTCATAAATTGTGTGCGGAGCCAAAGTATTACTAGATACTCTCCTATGTGTCCGACCAAATTTTTAAGGTTACGTCTAGATATTTTCATGTTGTTTGTATTAGGTTTGTACGTGCAAAAATACGCTTCCCTGCGCTTAGGTACGCTGCGAATTGAACAGCAGATTTTCGCCAAGTGCACGTATTATTTTCCTTGAATGAGGGAGTGAAATATCATAGACTTGGCGCGCTTAAAGTTCATAGAATAGGCTATGGTTCTTCGTATCATTCCTGATGGCATTAGCTTCAACTTCGTAAGATGGGGAGGTGTTGCCCTTGCGGCTAGCGTGTTTCTAGTTGTGCTATCTGTGGCTTTAGTGTGTTTAAAAGGCGTTGTGCTTGGCACAGATTTCACTGGCGGTGTTGTGTTACAATTCCAGGTAGATGGAAGCGCTGCAGATGCAGAAGGGGTTTCTAGTGCTCTTATTAGTGCGGGGCTCAAAGGTATCTCAGTGCAGAGCTTTGATGAGAAGGAAGGGCGCGAGTTTATGGTTGTCTTTCGAGATAAGGTGCTTTCGGGAACAAATGACTCGGTAAATGTCGTAAAAGATGCGCTGCGGAGCCTCGGCGAAATTACCTACAAAAAGGTAGATTTTGTTGGGGCGCAGATCGGTTTTGTCCAGGTAAGGGAAGGGATTTTCGCGGTGGTATGCGCGCTTGTGTGTATGTTTCTGTATCTGTGGTTTAGGTTTCGGTGGCAATTTGCGCTAGGTGGTGTTTTGGCTTTAGTGCACGACATAGTAATTACTATGGGTATGGTCAGCGTCACCGGGATCGAGTTTGGCCTACCAGCTCTAGCTGCCGTTTTGATGATCATTGGATATTCTGTAAACGACTCAGTCGTGATTTATGACAGAGTACGTGAGTTGTTAAACAATGCGAAATCTGGTGACGTGGTGGAAGTCATTAATACCAGTATTAATTCTACGCTCTCCCGCACTCTTCTTACTTCCAGCACGACAGTTCTTGCAACGGTGCCTCTAATCTTACTGTGTGATGGCGCTGTGCGTGACATAGGAATCATCGCGGCTTTTGGCGTCATAGTTGGCACGTATTCTTCCATATTTGTTTCTACCATCCCGTTTGTAGGGAGCTTGCGTAATGATATGCTGCAGACCAAGGAAAGCAGCTTGTAACTGTGTGAGGGGTGTGCCTTTGGTCTCGGGTGCACTTGGGTTGCAATTTCAAAACCGATCAGAAGTTGAGAGAAGACATTGTGCGGGGGTGCTAGGCAAGGATCGCTAATGTTTTTCAACGGTGCCAGCGGCGCTCTTATCTAAAAGCGTTTACCAACGAAGAACTCTAGTTTTTAGGAGTCCTGTCAGTCCGTTTGTCGCCAGAGGTCTTTACAAGTGGCTGCAGAGATTTCCTACGCTTTTAGGAATTGGTGACGCATGTTCGTATTTTGCAAGCACAAAAAGGGTTTTCTACCAGCTTAAGCTAGGGAACGTGCATAACAACTTTGCAACGAATCATGTTAATATGAGGAGTCGATTTGTGTGTACATGAAATTTTCAATCGTTAAGAAGATATTGTGTTTGGTGCGTCTTTTATGACGTTCGTCTAAGTTTTTGTCATAGTAATTGGGTGGTATGAAAACGGAGCAGCGTACTGAGCCAGTCACACAGCATTAACGTTGTTCGCGATGTTATTTACGTCCGTTAGGCAATCGTGCACGTTTTTCTCGGTACGGCAATATGTTTTTGTTAAGTTTCGTCTCAGCCAACCCGCTCCTGCATAGTCTCACTTCAACAGTTGAAAAAAGCAGTTGCGGTATTATCCTATGTTGGTTCTTAAGCCATGTAAAAAAGAGGCCGGGACCGGAATCGAACCGGTATAAAAGGATTTGCAGTCCTGTGCATAAACCACTCTGCCACCCAGCCTAAGCACCGTATATTTGTGTCAGGTTTTCCATTAGAAGCACGGCAGCTTCTTCCGAACGCTGAAAGGTGTTCCGTCCTATTATGGACCCATCTCCCCCACCAGCCTTCACAGCGGAAACCTCACTTAGCAAGCTAGCATCGTCCTTCACGTCACCACCTGAGAACACTACCATCCTCCGTCCACCAAAGCAACACTTCTTGACATACGCCACACGTTTTTCAAGAGTTTCCAAAATTTCCTGAGCAATACTGTCCCGCTCGGTATAAGCAGCAGGCAACTTAACCTTAATTATATTCGCTCCTATAGAAGCCGCGATGTGCGCTGCATAGGCAACCACATCTAATGCTGTTTCGCCTTGTTTCGATAAGTCCCCACCACGCGGATAAGACCACACCACCGTAGCTAGCCCATAGGATTTTGCTTCACGAATCAACTCCCGCGCATCGCTGATCATCGATGAAAACGCTGCTGATCCCGGATAAATAGTCAACCCTATTGCCACACACCCAAGCCGCAGCGCATCCTTGATAGAAGCAGTTATTGTTTGAGAAGGTGGAGCGCTTTTTGGAGACAAGGCCGTAGAACCATTGAGCTTCAATACTAATGGAATCAGCCCAGCGTAAGATGCAGCGCCGCATTCCAACATGCCCAGAGTCGATGCGTATGCACTAAACCCACAATTAAGCGCAAGTCTAAAATGATAGAGCGGGTTAAACGAGTCTTCGTTTGTACTGAAACTCCGTACAGGTCCATGTTCGTATCCCTGATCAACAGGTAAAATCAACAGCCTACCCGTTCCGGCAAGCTTGCCATGCAAAAGCATCCTGACCAAGTTTGCTTTCACCCCTGGACTTTCACTCTCGTAACAGTCCAAAACACGTCTTACACGCTCCCCGAAAATCATAGTACAACTAGCTAACAACACAAAAGAAGCACGCGTCAGGTGCTTCACCTCGCCACTACGCGTCAACCACCCAATTATAGGATGTAGACCGCTGATTTCAACATGAAATGTTTGGCATTCACAAGATAAACAAGCTTCACGTTTGGCTTCAGCTGACACTCCCACTATCAAATCAATTGCACAAGCTGCCAATCATCGTTCATCAGCCAACGGATTACCCATTACACTAGCATTGCTAAAGGATTCTCGATGTAAAACTTGAACCTATCCAAAAACCTGGCAGCAGTGGCTCCATCTATAACCCTATGATCAACCGACAGAGTTACGGTCATGACATCCTTCACAACTACAGACCCATCAACAATCACAGGCCGTTGTTCAGATCTGCCAACCGCCATTATGCAAGACTGAGGGGGATTCACTATAGCGTAAAACTCCTTGATACCGAACATCCCCAGGTTGGAAACAGTCATACCTCCCCCCTGAAACTCATCAGGTAGCAGCTTGCGCTCTTTTGCTCGAGCAGCGAGGCTTTTTACTGTCTTTGACAGCTCAGATAGTGACAACAGATCCGCATTTTTGATAACAGGAGTAATCAAGCCATCATCTAGCGCCACAGCGAACGCCACATCAATGTCTTTAAGGCATAGTATTTTGTCTCCCTGCCAAGAAGAATTCACTTGTGGAAACTCTCTCACAGCCAGCGCCGCGGCCTTGATCACAAAATCGTTCACCGTGATTTTTGTTTGCAGCACACCAGCATTAAGGTTTATCTTTGATCTTGTTGCTATCAGTTCTCCTACTGTACAGTCCACAGCCAAGTAGAAGTGTGGTATACTGCGCTTAGCCTCGACGAGTCTTTCAGCGATGACCCGCCTCATCCCGCTTATTTCAACTTCTGTTGGTTCTGTGCTGTGAGCATTTTGTGGCTTCCTTGTACCTTGAGCGTTGACGACATCATCCTTCACCACCCTACCATAAGGGCCAGTTCCCACGACTTCACGTATATCGACTCCCAGTTGGGCAGCTACTTTCTTGGCTAGAGGACTTGCCTTCACTCTAGTCTCCGCCGCTGCCGCAGGTGCTTGCATGCTGGTTTCAGGTGTTGTGTCCTTGGTCCCGTCGGACTTTGTTATTTCTTTGTTGATAGGCTTGGTTTCCAACTGAGCAGGTTCGCTAACCGCGGCAAGCAGCGAAGCATCGTCATCACCGTCAACTTTAACCACGGCAATAACCTGGTTAACAGTAACCCCAGCTGCGCCGTCATCCCGTAAGATTTTATACAATGTACCAGGCTCATCTACATATTCAAACTCGATTACCGCTTTATCAGTCTCCACATCGGCTATAATGTCTCCCGGTTTCAATGTGTCCCCTACTTTTTTGTGCCATTTGGTCAGAGTGCCGCTCTTCATAGTGGGGGAGAGGGCCGGCATCAAGATCTTGACGGGCATGCAACGACTCAATTCAGAACTATAAACAGTCCCCCCGTCTACAGGATATAAATCCTTGTGTCAAATCAATTGCATTACCAAATGTGTTCTGAACATGATGTTTATTTATGTGGAGGATGAAAGCCAAAAAGGTGTGTGCGAGTAGTATGCGCGTCGTAAGCTTGCACAGTACGTGTTCTAGTTCCAGCCACGAATTGTCATTCCGGGTGTTTCCTCAAAATACTAAACCCTTCACTCTGCAGATCATAACAACCATTCAACATTACTGACGTTGTCGACACCGCACGGATCTCCACTACCTCACCACCGGATATAGTCCTGGTTAGTAGGCCAGCTACCTTGTTCTTTTCGGCGCTGGTTAGTTCTCTATTCAACGCAGTACTTAGGTCTTCCGCTTTCGCGGCGCCGCCGGTGTGCCCGTTAGGCCATGCTTTGCCCTTGGTGGCCTCATTCACGCCCGCCTTCGTAAATATTTCACTGAACGCCTTGGCGCTTGTCTCGGCGCCGTTGCCAGTCTGCTCGCACTTCCAACTGTCTGCCGTATTGCTAGTGAGCTTCTTACAAACCTTTCCATCAATATCCTTTGCCGATGTGCCAACAGCCTCAGCAAATTTAACGATCTCCGCCGCTTTCGTATTCTTCAGCTCCTCTAGGAATTTATCGCTCTGGTCACTCACCAGGGTATGCGGTAGCTTCTTAGCCAACA
>NZ_CP046391.1:1108050-1109830 GCF_012790675.1 Anaplasma platys | reverse complement strand
ATATTGATAAGAAGGTTTGTAAGAAGACTGAAAATACAGAAGACAGTTGGAAGTGCGAGCAGGCTAGCGGCAGCGGCGACGGCAAGGCGTTCAGTGAAATATTTACGAAGGCGGGCGTGAATGAGGCCACCAAGGGCAAAGCATGGCCTAACGGGACCGGCAACGTCGCGAAAGCGGAAGACCTAAGTACGGCGTTGAATAGAGAACTAACCAGCGCCGAAAAGAACAAGGTAGCTGGGCTGCTAACCAGGACTATATCCGGTGGTGAGGTAGTGGAGATCCGTGCGGTGTCGACAACGTCAGTAATGTTGAATGGTTGTTATGATCTGCAGAGTACGTTCTACTATTTGCCTTCCTTTCGAGCGTTAAAAAATAGAGATGTATTAAAGGTTTTTTGAGAATATTAACTAATAATCCGCCATTTCTTTTTGATATGGCAAATAATTCAGAATTTCCTCTATGAGTCTTCCACCGTTTACGTTTGTATGCTAAACTGACTTGTATTTTTTATGATTTATCAAAAGGATTACTATGAATTACAGAGAATTACTTGTAGGGAGCTTGTCTGCTATGGCAGTCTGCGCATGCTCTCTTACAGTTAGTGAATCCTCATTGGCGTCGGCAGCAAATCATGATGCTACATCTGATGTAGGTGGTGTTATGAACGGAAGTTTTTACGTTAGTGGTAACTACAGTCCAACATTTCCTTCCATTACTTCTTTTGACATAAGGGAATCTGGTCGTGATAGTTCTAGCGTTAAAAGCTACAGCAAAACCGCTCCTACACTCAATATCTCGCAACCTGAAAACTTCAATCAAGAGGGACACACTTTTAAATTTGCAAAGAACTTGCTAACATCCTTTGAAGGAGCTGCAGGTTATGCAATGGGCGGTGCTAGAGTAGAAGTGGAAGCTGGATACAAAAAATTTGCTGCTACTTCTGATGTGGATTACAAACATGCAGATGCTCATCAGTTCGTCGGTATAGGACGTGAACCAGTATTCGCAGACGGAAACTACTTCGTAATGAAGATCGATAGTATCACTGACATTTCTGTGATGCTCAATGCTTGTTATGACGTAATGCACACTGATTTGCCCGTGTCTCCTTACGTGTGTGCGGGGTTGGGTGCAAGTTTTGTTGACATTGCAAACCAAACTACAAGTAAGTTAGCTTACAAAGGTAAGGTTGGTGTTAGCTACCAGTTGACACCTGAAATATCATTGATTGCTGGTGGTTTTTACCATGGCCTATTCGATGAAAAGTTCGAAAACATTCCTGCAAACAATAGGGTAAATTTCGCTGGTGAAGCTTTGGCAACAGTGAAGGCTAACATTGCAAGTTATGGATTCAATCTGGGAGCAAGATTCGCATTTAATTAATCGGAATCTCATGTGGTAAGGATCTCGGCATCTTTACCACATGCTCCTGTTGCAAATATGGTAAGCTGCTATTGCCCACCACCCAGCACCCGATGATAGAACCCACCAGCGAACATTGAGATTTCCGGCGACAACTCATAACTCAAACCAGCCTTGACCTTGTAAGCCAGTTTAGGAGTGACGTGTCCGTCAACAATGCCAACGAAGTTAGCACCTACACCAAGACATGCATAAGGTACTATACTAAACCCTTCACTCTGCAGATCATAACAACCATTCAACATTACTGACGTTGTCGACACCGCACGGATCTCCACTACCTCGCCACCGGATATAGTCCTGGTTAGCAGGCCAGCTACCTTGTTCTTTTCGGCGCTGGTTAGTTCTCTATTCAACG
>NZ_CP046391.1:1099755-1107960 GCF_012790675.1 Anaplasma platys | reverse complement strand
AAACTGTCATCGCCACCGCTCCACTTAGCGCAAGTTTTCTTTCCTTCATTTCTTTATACCTCACTTCCTTTTACAATAGCTTCCCTTCGCCACACACCTTTTTCCCGCGCGCAGCACACCTCCACAGTGTTCCTCGACTCCCCCGTACTCTCACCAACCGACACCAGCTTCACATTCCACAGCTCAACCAGGAGCAAGCACAGCATCTAACCAGCTACCATCCTCAGCCAAAAACTAAACTTCCCACTTAATCAAAACTCACCTTCCACCGTGGCTCAAAATCCTCCAATCACCAGCAACACAAACCGGCTCCTGCAGCTCCCAATGCTATACCCCCCCTACACAAGCCGCTACCAAACCCAAACAACTCCTAGAAGCAACACGCCACTCCGTGACCACCAATACAAAAACATCCCCGATCCCAATACCTTCACCCCATTTTGTACACAGACAGGGGCAGGCATGCAACCAGCTCACTGACTAAGTTATACTAAAAAAGAATTAAGTCAAGAGAACAGAAGATATATTTTGCAATTTAATGGCGTAGCTTAACGATTGATTAGTAATCTATGGTCCGCAACCTCAAGGTGCACCAGATCAAGAGCCAGAACATCGCCGCAGCAACAGCTGTCTGTAATATTCCCTATCAACGCCGATATCCCTGTGTGCGCAGCCGCTATAGAGCCTCTGCCTTAGAAAACAAGACGCACCCCAAGCTCAAACCCGTAGTACGCTAGCGATAAATTTGCATCTGGGTACAACAGGTGAATGGGGGCTGGGGGAGCAGAAGATGTTGCAGCAGCACCTGATCCACTGCCTTCTGCACCAACTGACGCGGTCTGAGGCGTGGGCAAACGATGTTTCACCTTTACCTGAGAGATTTTCCTTCCACCTATTGTGGATACGTATCCAGATAGGAAGATGACGGTCTTTTTGCCGACAAAATATTGCAATCCACCTTTGAATTGATAGGTTAGCCTTTGTTCCAGAACACCTAACAGTTTGGCAAAGCTAACCCCTACACCCACGCACGCACTAGGTGCGATGCTAGAGGTTGCTGGCATCATGTCGTAGCAGGCATTTGCCACCAGCGAAGTGATGGCAACATCCCTGTTTTCCAAGGTGACGAAGTACTTTTGTGCCTCCAGTATCTGAGCAGGGTACGATATATTCTCACTGGGTTTAGCAGCGGCAAATATATAAGCGTTCTCTACAGGATTCCATTTACTGCCATTTACCTGGAAACGCGAACGCATAGCCTCTGCTTCAAATCTCATAATACCGGTGGTATAACCCGCTGTTATTGAAAAGGCTCCTGCGTCCTTTAAATAGGTTGGCGAGTACCTACCTTGAAAATCATCGGTAGATGAACCAAACCCTTCAGGGCTTGAGGGAGCAGGGGTGGCAGGTCCAGCAGCTTCGTCAGCTGCGGGGGCTTCCGGGGGTTTCTTTTCCTGCACCGCGCTCACAAGATTCAGAGTCTTCCCGCCGCTTTCCAGTGTAAGGCTTCCGAAATAGGGTGCACCGTACTTATACTGAACGCTGGCAAAAAAGCCGGATGCACCCTCGTGGTACGAAAAATCCACGGGTTGTGGAGAAGCAAATGATACGGAGGGCAACCCAAGCATGAACACTGCAAACGCGAAAACCCGGATTCTCTTCTTCATCACTTATACACCGACACCTTACATATTCCACAGTTCGTAGCATAGAAGCACCGTGATCATGTGTCAAAGAACATAGACACGATTTTTCTCTCTATAGGTCTAACATAAAGGAGTTCTTAAATAATTTGGGTGAAGCACCGATTTACGTGGTGTTTTTTGGAGAGTAGGGCAACTTTCACTGGTACTAAGCGCACCAAAAGGTAACCGTACTATGCGGGCAGCGCAAACCATAAAGAAAAGCCACCCGCATACCAGCACTTCCGATACGCAGGAACAGGGTCCTGGCGAACTTATCGCATGTTAACTAATCTTCCGTGCCTGTCCCAGATTCGTAATCTGAATCTACATAGGAATTCTCATAATCATCATTGCTAGATTGCTCAGCACACATTACCTTTACTAATGTGTGTATTGCACCACGCATTTTTTCGCTCTTAATTTTACGATATGCTCTCACAAGCATCAGAACTTCCTTACCGTCGTTGTAGTTGTGGTTGAACTCCTCTAAGGATGTCTCATCACCGTCTTTTAAGAATGATGTTCCTGATGTATCAGTTCCTTCGGTTATCGAGCGCAGGTCATTTTGAAGTTTAGATATTAAATCGTTGATTTCAATACCCAAAACCCTGGCCAATTCATACAATCTGCTAATAACTATACGATTTGTTCCCTTTTCGTACTTTTGTACCTGTTGGAAAGTAATTCCCAATCTACTAGCCAGCTGATTCTGGCTCATTCCCTTCATGATACGCTGCTTCTTTATCTCTCTTCCTACATACTCATCAACTGGGTGGGGCCTCACCTTTCCCTCCACTGTTATAGGGATTGAACTTTGGTTTTGTGCTTGAGAAGTCATAAACATTATCCCATGTGTTACTCAGATAACTTAGGATAAATCATACATTATAGCAATGCAACAGTTATTTAACGTGTGCTTATGAGAGTAAAACCGTGGATAGTATGCTAAATTAGCAATAAAATCGACAATATCACAGGGAGAAGGGAAGATGCGCTGAATATTAGATGAAAGATTTGCTAACACTTGCTTGTTTAAGTACAGATATGCTAGCATCAACCGTTTTATGCTTTGGAGCTCACTGTGATTGAAAAAACACTCTCTATTTTAAAGCCTGATGTGGTTGGGCGTGGAATTGTAGGGAAGGTGATTTCCTACATAGAAGCGGCAGGGCTTAGGGTAGTTGCGCAGAAAATGTGTACATTGTCCCAGCGGCAGGCGGAAGAGTTTTATGCTATTCACAAAGATCGGTCGTTTTTTCCGGACCTCATAAAGTTTATGACGTCTGGTCCCGTTGTGGTTCAAGTGCTCGAAGGGGAGAGTGCTGTCAGTTTGTACAGAGAAGTGATGGGGGCTACTGATCCCATGGCGGCAAAGGCAGGCACAATAAGAAGAGACTTTGCTGAAAGCATAGACGCGAATTGTGTTCACGGATCTGACAGCTTGGAAAACGCGGGAAAAGAAATCGGGTTCTTCTTTAGCGAATATGAATTGTTGGACTTGCAGTAGTCCAGATCTTTGGGTTATAGAGAAGTTATTCTCCGCAGGGGCTTAGCCAAGCAGGCTTTTTGCTAATGTGATGAGCTGAGCCTTTGTTGTGTTCTGTGGGTCAGATTCCCAAACTGCTTTCAAAGCCTCCAGCGTTTTACCCACGAGTTTTCCCTCTCTGAATCCGATTTCTGTCAAATCTTTCCCGGTGATGGGCATTCTTATGGGCTTAAAACAGGCTGTTTTTTCTATGTGTTGCAATAACATATTCTCTTGTATTCCGTGACTCTTGAGAAAATTGATAATTAGGAGGTCAATGTATGTTTCCACCCCAAATTCATTCATGTATTTTTGTTGCTGAGCAGTTGATAGTGGAAGATTCAAGTCTGTGCTGAGGAAAATCTCCAGTAATTTTTTCTCTTTTCTAGATAGCCGAAAAAGAGCAGATAGGTGATCTACAAACTGGCCTATTTCCGGACTTTTCGTGCTTTTTAAAATTGCTGCAAGTTTTGTGATAGGGTGCCTGCAAGCCAGGTGCTTTGAGTGCAAAGGAGTGAGATCGATATGATATATTGTTGGAATAATCTGTGCTAAGACGCCACATTGTTGCATAGTCGTCATGGTCCCGGCACAGTTAGCGCAAGATAAGAGCTTGAAAAATTCACTTCTAATTCGTTCTTTTGACAAAAGAGACAGATTTTTAGCATACCTCCCGCAGACGCTAACTATGTCCCTCTCTAGTGCCTTATCGCTACAAATGGACGCATGGAACCTGAACACCCTAAGTATTCGGAGAAAATCCTCATTGATGCGTGTTGCTGCATCTCCTATGAATGCTACCCTCCTGTCCCGCAAGTCCTGTATGCCGCAGAAATAGTCGTAGATCTTACCATGCTTATCGCAATATAGGGCATTAAATGTAAAGTCTCTCCGTGACGCGTCTTCCATCCAGTTATCTGTAAAAACTACCGATGCATGGCGTCCGTCGCACCCATTATCTCTCCTAAGTGTGGTTACTTCATATGTGGTACCTGAAACTACAGCTGTTATGGTGCCGTGTTTAAGTCCTGTGGGTATAGCTTTTATGTTATGTTTAGCGAAGGCTGCAAGAACTGCTTGTGGCACTAGAGTCGTCGCCAAATCTATATCCGTGGTTTTTCTACCGATAACGGCATCTCTGACACAGCCGCCAACCAATCTTGTGTCGCCATTGTACCTTTCCAATACATCTATTATCAGCTTTATCGCAGGGGCATCGATTAGTTTTTGTGTCATCCTGATACTACTAGTATTTCGCTGATCTTAACAAACTTATGCGTACAAATCAGTAAATTTCGTTTAATATAGAACGGGCGCCTAGCGCCATATCTTTGCTGAAAAAGGCAGTGAGCGGACTGTGGTATCGTAGTGCATTGGCCGCTATAGAGAAATGTTTACTACGATGCACTGCACTGTAGGGCAAGAGGCATTTACATACTGCACAATACATTACGAGCCTCCCCACTGAAGAGATGAGCTGCGGTTTCAGGGATTAGTCCATGCTAAGCGTCGGACAACGCCGGTTCTAGCACTAATTAACTTCAGCTAAATCGTCTATTACAAACTGGACATACTCATTACCACGCCAGTAGTTCATGCTCACTTTTCCTAAGAGATTGACGCAGCGGGTTTGACGCAATAACCCCTCGCCCAGCGTAGATCCCATGCACTTGAAACAGATTCCCCTTACCGTAATGCCGCTTCCGTCATCGATTGAACACCTTATATTACTTGCCCCCACTATAGCCGGATTCTTGATTCTAACGTTTTTTAATATGAATCTTGGCTCAGGGTTGCCGGTTCCGTATGGTTCCAAAAGTTGCAGTTCCCTGCAAAGGCGTGTCGAAACTGCTTCTGTTGCCAAAACACCTGATGCGATGTAGTACTTTTGTATCTCTATGTGTGCCACTTTTTGCAGCAAGAACTCATACAGACGGTCAATGGAATCCCGATGTACAGAAAACCCTGCAGCCATTTCATGTCCTCCACCTTCTGGTATTATTCCCTCCAATTTTGCAGATAAAACCGCTGCGCCGATATCCACTCCAGGTACCGATCGCGCACTCGCTTTTCCCATGTCTTTGTCGCCAAGTGATATAACAATTGCAGGTAAGAAAAAACGCTCTTTCAAGCGCCCGGCAACTATGCCAATGACGCCCATATGCCAGTTGCCCGCCACCATTATGATTTTTTTTCCTGCCGCAACAAGCTGTTCGGCCTGTGCAGTGGCCTCTACTAAACTTGCCATTTCTATTTCCTTTCTTTCCGCGTTTAGCTTAACCAGTAGAGTGGCAATGCTGGCGCATTCAAATGTGTCGTCGCTGGACAAAAGCCTGGCGCCCAAACTTGAATTTCCAACCCTGCCGCCAGCGTTGATGTGTGGTCCGATGCTGAATCCAAGATGATAGGTAGTAGGGAGTTCATCTATGCCTATAATATCGGATAAGACTCGGAGTCCAACATTATTACGTTCCGCCAGAACTCTGAGACCTTGTTTTACGAATGCACGATTTAGCTTCAGCATTGGCATAACATCGCAAACTGTTCCCAAGGCCACAAGATCGAGGTAGCGCATCAAATCGGGCTCCTCCTTGCCGCGAAAGAAATCACGCTGCCTGAGGGTTTTATGTAGTGCTACAAGCAATATGAAAGAGGTTCCCACTCCTGACAAATACGTATAAGCTGAGGACTCATCCAATCTATTAGGATTTATCACGGCAACAGCATCGGGGAGTATGTCAGATCCCATGTGATGGTCCACAACTATGACGTCAAGCCCACACGCCTTCGCTGCAGCTAGTGGTTTGTGAGCAACAGTTCCGCAGTCGACCGTGATACAAAGACTGTGTCCCAGTTTTTTTAAATTGATAAGCGCCGCAGAATTTGGTCCATAACCCTCTTCTATTCGGTCAGGTATGTATATTGTGGCTTTGACTCCAATATTGTTCAGGTAGCGTTTCAACATTGCGGAAGATGTTGCACCATCAACGTCGTAGTCACCAAATATCACCACGGATTCATTGTTTGCAAGAGCGTAACATAGCCGTGCCACAGCCTTGTCCATATCCAGCAAGTGAAACGGATCAGGTAGCAAAAGCTTCAATGTCGGATTAAGAAAACTTCCTATGTCTTCAAGCGGGATTTGCTTTACAGCCAAAACTTGCGCAACCACTTCCGTTAGACCAAACCGTTGTCTTATAGCTACAACATCCCGATATGGAGGAGTGCTCAATTTCCACAGAGCACCACTTACTCCTAAGCACTCCACAGATTGCTGACTAAGATCCTGCAACATATTCACTGGTATATTGGCATCTTCCCATATCTAAACCATTTACACAAGCACTCAGACTATGTCGCTACTAAGGAGTGAAAAACCCCTCGACCCCGTCAAACGTGTACAACTTCACCATTTTTGCCGTTGTAAGACCTAAACTTTCCACGCCCTGAATAAGCTGCGACACCGACACGTCCCCTTCTGTTTGTTCTGGCGACATAAACCGAAGGGTTACAAGGTCAGTGTGTGGCCACGAATAGGGCGCAGCCGGCCACAGCTCCATACCTTTTGCATAAATCAGCGCCAGTTGAAATGGTTGCTGAACAGCTTCTGCGCACGCCTTAGCCAACGCTTCTAGCTTGTTACTTTCCTCACCCCAGCGCACAGTCAAGTCCACTCCCGCAAGAGTCCTCCTTTGCGCTGCGGGAAAATGTGTTTTTACTCCACAACGAGCACTTTGCAGTTTCACCGCCAGGCCACGCAGCTGCGATGGTGTTGAGCCTAGATTGTTAACGATTGCCCGGGCAAAATCCGTTGTTGTGACCAAGCGCACACTCGTTTGTGGGTTAAAAATGTCAGCTGTGTGTATCCCATCCTCCAGAGTCTTCAGAAGAGCGTTAGATATTGTTACCGCCCTGTCAGCTCTGTTTAGGTGTACCAGCATCTGAACCGCGGCGTTGAGCAGCCCCGAAGGGTTAGCTACATCCTTACCTGCAAGGTCGGGAGCAGAACCATGAACAGCCTCAAACATCGAATATGTATCACCTATATTAGCACTTCCAGCCAACCCTATGGACCCAGCTGCTAGCGCTACTACATCGGACAATATATCCCCAAACAAGTTTGTCGTTACCACCACATCAAAATTCTCGGGTTGAGAGGCAACTTTTGCCATTCCGATGTCCACGATGAAACAGTCCGCCTCAATTTCCGGATACATGGCAGCAACTTCCAAAAACGCGCGCCTAAAAGCTCCATCGGTTAGCTTCATGATGTTATCCTTAACAAGGCAAGTCACCTTGGAGCGATTGTTGCTTTTTGCATATAAAAACGCGCGCTCACAAATCTTCAAGGACGCAGAGTTTGTGGCAATTTTTGTGCACTCGTACGCATCCTCTGATAGTTGATACTCAATTCCACAATAAGTATCCTCCTCGTTTTCCCTAACAACCACTATGTCAAGATTGGGGTGAACAGAGGGGACGATAGGGTGATAAGACACAACTGGCCGGATGTTCGCGTACAGACCAAGGCGCTTACGCAGCGCTACATTCAAGCTCTTGTGTCCTTTACCCTGCGGAGTCATGGTTGGGGCTTTCAGCAAAACCTTCGTCCTCTGGATTGACGCCCACGAAGAGGGAGCAATACCACACGGCCAATCGCGCCTATACTGAGCACTTCCTATCTCAGCAGTTTCAACAGAGATTCCCGCGTCAGCCTCCTTCAAAACAAAAAGCACGGCCTCCATAATCTCTGGGCCTATCCCATCGCCATAGGCAACCGTCACCGGCAAAGTCATGCGTAGCCTCCTACAACCCACTGCCTGCAGTTTACTGTAAATTTCAGTTTTTTCATAGTGCCTTCAGTTTTTGTTGACGGCGGTCCAGCACAGCCTCGCGCGATATGGTTACCCTCGAAAGGGGCCCACAAAAGCCACGCATTAGCAATAGCGTAATTTTTGCTTCTACCAGAAGCCGTGGCAAAATTGATGTTCGTCC
>NZ_CP046391.1:1040815-1099655 GCF_012790675.1 Anaplasma platys | reverse complement strand
GCACAAACCTTTCCATCAATATCTCGAGACTGGTGATAAACTGCCGGTGCTGAAGTTGTCATACTGTTTGTTCAAAAATGCAAAACAGGCAGCTTTGCGATTGAAGGCTAGCGCGGCTACTTACCAGGCAAAACGCTGAAGAAAAGCAAATGTCGCAGTGTACCGGCCATTCTATTTAGAAACACGGAGATGTTTTTCATAGATTTTCCTGAACGCCGCAATTAGCTCATCTCTGGTAAAGTGCTTCGTGCGGTTCCTGTACTCGACAACCTCGATATATGCCTTCGTTACCTCAGGCTCTGCATCCAATGCCTGAATTAAGAAGTTCATGGAGTTTTCTATCTCTGCTTCAACTGCGTTGGCAGATTTTAACGACTTTGCAGGTTTTTCGAGCACTTCTATAACCTTTTTTACTTCCGCATCGAATCTTTCACAACTAGCAACTTTTCTTGCAAAGTCCACACTATCCATCTTTTCAAATATTCGCTTAGACCGCGCATCCAAGCCTTTCGACTCCTTGCGTAAAATGTGTAGTTTCTTTAATAGGTCTCCCTCCTTAGGGGACAAAACCTCTGTTTTGCGCCTATAAAGCCGCTCTACGCCTGCTGCGCTTTTCATTATCACCGCTTCTAGCTCGGCATCATCTAATGGTTTCTCACTCAATTTACTCCCCGTTAAACGCGCCCCCAATTTTTGCGCAAATACAGGTCTCTTTCTTATAATGTCCTTGTAATTCGACACTACATCATCAACTGCACGTTGGCGACCCTCCTCAAGATAGAACGCAAGCGGATGTACCCTCTTTAGGGTATTTGCAATATATTCAAGCGTTTTTATGACTTTCTCGTCTCGTACGAAGCTTTCCACATAGTCACTTTCGGTCATCATAGCTAGGGTAGTTTTTAAGCTTTGCTCATTCCCAGCCTTACGACTTATTTGTTCTGTGATCTTACTAAAGGTCCCTATATCCTTGAAAACATCAGCTTTTTTCCCTAGCACTTCTGAAAAAGCAGCATTAATTTTTGTACGCACTTCTTGTTCACTAAGATCTTTACTATCACTCAGAACTGAAGCCAAATCTGATAAAAGTCCGGGCTCGTCGGCAAGTTTGTTGTCCAGCGAATTAAGCAACTTGGTCACCTCCGTGTCGATCAATTGCTGGGTAGTGACCCTTGGATGGACCGACTTCTTCAGAAAATCCAAAATATTTTCCACCTCTATAACGAAAGATGGCGCCCTACTTATTGCGCTACACGCTGGCCCCATTGCAAGACGATTTAGGAAACTTTCCGTTTCTCCAGAAAAGTTGAAAATGCGGTGATGGCGCACAATTTCTTGGAGATCATCTTGTAACTTTTTATTACATACCACCACTTCTTCCCATTGCTTAACTCTGCCAGCAGGACCAGACCATTTCTCGCAGGTTATTTTCACCATACCATTTGCGCCGCCCTGTAGAACGTTTATATCAGCCCGCGCACAGCCACCGGCACCTGGGAACTTATCACTAATCGGGACCGTTTTTATTCCGGTGCTCGCTGCCGTACCACCACGAACACACCCAACTTCATTCGCTGATGCGTACCCTTCATACTTTGACGGATCTTGGTATGGAATGAACACCTTGTCTGTGCCGTTCAAAGCCTTTAAACCCTCAAAAACGCGGTAATGAACAAACTCGCCCAGCCCCTGCGAAACAGGCACAGATGCTTGACCTCCTCCCTTGGCAAAAAGTTTTATCGTACAGTTGCCATTGTCTCTGACAGAGTCACACAAGAAAACTTCTGTATTTGCACCCGCATCGTTTCCTCCACCCTTTTTCTTTATGTCAGCAGAGCCACCGACGCCCACTTTGATCTTTAAAAACTTTTGTTCCTGGGGATTCAAGTTGAGCCGCAAAATACCTAGTACATACTCCCCGTTCCGACCTGCACGTCCAGTATGCAACGAACCAGATTCTCCGGCACCCCACATTTCTATCTTCAATAAATCACATGTTGTGTTCTGCCGGCTAACTTCCAATGTATATGACTGCCGCACTTTCCCACCAGATGGCGCCCCTTGATGGCCAATTACCTTGTATTCATGGGAGGGAAAATTACTCACGCAATGTCCTTGTAAGATGGGATTAAGCGAAAAAACATGCCTAGCGCTGGGCAACTCGTTTTCGCTCAAAAATACCTTTTCAAAGTTATCTAGGCTTTCGTATTTGCTTCTGCAGTATCCTGGAACCACACCATCTTTTTCAGAAGGCGCACATGCGCCGTCATGTAAAAACGCCCTATGGCTCGTATATGAATAGGTCAACCTGCTATGACAAAGAACCTCACTATCGATATTGCTACCTGTACGCACCTCTGGAAAAGAAAGACTACGCCCCTGGACGTGCATTTTGTCTAACTCTCCCTGCGACAATTCCGCAAGATCAATAGACTTTTCATCGCCACACTGTACGCGCCTATTAGAACCTGGATCAAACCCATGAGCCACCAGCATATTGGGTAATTCGCGGAGCCAGTAGTAGCGATCGCCGCGGCGCAAATAAGACCAAGAAAAGCCGCCTCCGGGAGAGATAAAGCAAGTAACATTTCCATGGAGCTCTGAAACAATTTTGGGCGAATAGCGGGAACACTTATCTTCCGCTTTGGAGTAGCCAGTACATACTTCCAAAACCTGCAAAGAATAGGCGCCATCATTAAGTTTTGGCTTTATGACGGCAAAGTTAAATACTGGGTCACTCTCCCCGCTAGCAAGGGTAAAATCACAATACTCGCTGTCAGCCCCATGCCTGTTTTTACAATTTGGAAACTTGATGCGAAGCCCGTTTAGCGCTGCCGTCACCTTAGGGGCGGACAAACTTGGACCCGGAACACAATCTGAAACAAATGCCCCTCCATAAAGGTGATTAAGGCACACCTCCTCACCACGCTTGATCACCGCATATCCCGTAGAAACGTCGTCGGCATCTGGAATGTCGCAAATAGAATGCAGGGAATCAGAACCGGTAGCTATAGTGTGAATAACCGTAGAGAGTAAACCTAAACCCGGACAAACAAAACGCGTTTGCCCCCTATCACGCTTACCACTTGCGTAACCATCATACTCGCCTATGTACACGTCACTTGCCCCAAAGTATCTACCACTTCCCGAAGCATTGGCCATTTTTTGCATCATTCGCAGTCCAGGATCAAAGTAGGACTGTTTACTAAATGAAAGCGGTACAACCTTCCTGTTCAGCTCCTTGTAAAAAACATTGCAGTATTCCGGAGGATTGGGAAGAATGCTAGTGAAATCGACACAACCCTGGTAAGTCCCAGCGTCTAAGCAATCGTTTTCTATCTTCTTATCAAGCTCTAGGTCCTCAAAGTCAGTAATCTTTCCCGGCTGCATCTGCCGCTTGAGATCTATCTCACTTTGCACTGCGGCGCTCAATATGGCTTTGTACTTCGTGCACGCACACATTTGTAGCTTACCAGACTCGCTACGCTTAACATACCCTACAATGTAGCCCCTATCCGCTAATATCCTTTCCCACCTTTCTACCTTATAGGCCTCTAAACCCCCATAGTTGCTAGATAGCGCATCCTTGAGCCCCACCATAATCTCAGGAACCGCAAATATTGTTCCGCTACCACTCCGGCGCGGCACCGGCCAAAATTCATCCTTGTAAATACCAACAGCATGGAGGTCACCCAGCAATAAAAACTGCACAACACCGTAAAACAATGCGGGCATTGCCACTAGTTGAGCGACTCGCCAAATGACACAACTCTTGATCATGTTGCTCGCTCCATATCGCCCAAACCGCTACTAGCACTCATGTTTAGTATATTTCAGTGATGAGGGACCAGTTCACATGAATAAGATTAAATAAGCATTAAAATCGAAGCCAAGTATCTATTTTCATCCTAATATACAGGAACATATCACAAAACAAACGAGATATTTTAAGGTTATATCCTATTGAAGTTTCCAGCATCTCATACTGGGCAAGGTGTGCTCCATGCTGCTTTACACACTGTTGCGCACCTAGTCACGTACAAAAACATTGGTGGTGAGGTAAAATCCGAAAATAAGATCCATGCCACATATCGCACAAACGTGGAGGTCGGGATTAATCTATTTGCAGTTTCCGCAGGAGGATAATTTCATGGGAGGATGTGGGATTACTGAAAGTGTTTTTTGTACGTGCTTGTAGAAACCTTGCGCATCCAAGACCAGGAACTCTATGGATTCGATTCTAACTAGGTCATAGGACGCTGCCACACTTTCACAGAGTAGTGTCACATTTCTCATGGAAGGCTTCCAGCCAGTCACTACCCTTTTCAGCTTGCGCTTCGTACATGATCTTTATTGTCGCTCTGTTCGCGGATAGGACTCTGCTTACTTGTTCTGGCAACTGTAGCGACAAAACAACGCTTGACTCGCCCTGTTTTAAGAAGAAATGGCCTTCACTTTGCGAAATTTGCAACATTGTATCAATCTCGCCTTGGGAGAGGCCAAACATCCGACCGTGCTGCTTACTGCTTACCATAAAATTCGGCATAAATATCCTAGTGCCCGTATGTTTGCCCACATACCTTATCACCTTACTGGATGATATTGCCCTTATATCTTCCCCAGCAAAAACTATTATCACATTGAGGCTACTCATGCGCTCAACCCAAGCGTCAAACCCCTCTTCAGTGTAAAAAACTACGTCAAGAATCCAGGACTCATACATAACCAAGATCACTGGAGACCCGTCTAAGTTCTCTTCCATTGCGCTCAGCAAGTAATACAGTAGGCTACTCAAACATTCCAACTTACCCACAAGCATGCCAGCGTTTATTGCCAAAAATTCAGCATCCCACTTAATGTCTGTTTCATTGCAAATGAGATGGGAAAACTTTCCACCACTAATCCAATGTGCTATGCGTCCCCCTAGATCACGGACACACTCACTAATCTTGTCAAGCGTGCGCTTTTTCTGGTGAATGGCAAAAATTCTACCCACCGCCTCGTCCACAGACTGCTTAAGCACATCGTCGGGCTCCGTTCCCGGGCTGATCATGCGGTATAAAACTTCCGCCGCAACCTTGCGATTTCTTTCGCTGTCTTTTACGTTGAAGGGGTTAAACGATGAACTCACCCGCTCAGGTCTATCATCGACCCTATGATATTGCCCACCTATTGCGTTGGCATAGATTACTGACTTTCCACTGTAATCGAAAACAACTGACTTGACGCCCAGCCTACGCGACTCGGAAAGCAAAAAATTCAATAACATGGTCATTGCAGATTCCGGTGGCCCTAAACAAACAGTGTGACCTTTCACCGCAGAAAAACTAAAGAAGTGCGGTAAGCCACGAGTGGAGAAAAACATCGCGCTTGCTCCCATCCACCCCCTATCTTTCAAAGATGTAGTCTGGAATTCCTGTAGCGCCACAAGCATGCATGTCCACTTGATTAATGCGGGTTTCATACCTAGAGCATATCGAAAATTTCCAGGCAGCATAGACCAGAAGTTATCCTCCATGGCTATATCAGACCTTACAACAATCGCCCCGACAACCGAGAATGCTTCTACCATCCTCATTACGCCACGTTTGAGCGAACACTGATCATCAGCCACAACCACACAATTCACTAATTTTTCACAACATTCTCCGTACGCGCCATCTTCAAGTTCCATGACATTGTGAAGATCTCCCATTTTGCTTAGATCGCCATCACCACTTATATCAAGCATTTCTGCTTGTCTACAGTAAGACTCCTTGACCTGCTTACCTTCAATGAACCGCACTATTTCGGTTATTATAAATTCACATTCTTGCTGCAAGCAGGTATCAACCACACTGAAGGGGTCCGAAAGGAAGGTCTTAATTCCCAAAATGGCGCCGTATTTGACTTGCGCCCCATTTGAAATCTTAAGTGTGTTAAAACCAAACTGCAGATCACACCCTGAAGAAATAGTATGCTCATTATCGCACGTTTCCAGGTAGCACTCTCTGTTGTTAAAAGTCACCAAATAACTCAAAAACTCCAGAAGCTCTGATCTCCATCGGCTGTCTTTGCAACGTATAAGGCCCAGCCTTCTCGCAGTTGCTCCACCTATGTGGGAGATTACATCTTCTGTCACTTGAGATAAATACGCAGCCTTTGAGGAGAGATAACTTTTATGTCTCTTGATAACATTTCGGAACAGTAGCGCGCCAACTATACTGTTAACTCCTTCCGCAAGGTGTTTAGACACAACCGCAACATATATCTTGTTGGCATAAGTATCATACTTCGACTCAACATGAGACATATACCGCTCGTGCAAAGTATCAGAGAAGTCACCTGTTTTTTTCCATTCTAAATTAAATTTCTGCCGCCGCCGCACCGTATAAATCCAGAAAGCAATATCCGGATCGCCAACACGCGATATACTTTCTCTTATGGCATCTTGCAATGCCACTCCCCCGGTGCCGGGTGCGTATTTCTCTATCTCGATCACCTGCACAAGCTCACCGCCCTTATTTAGCAGGGTATCTTCATTGTAATGACATGCAGGAGCAACGTACTCTGCGTACGAAGAGTTTGCTTGCAATGTATCATTATTCTCGTCACGATCGGAAGCATCATCAGCACTCCTCTTGGTGCGAAACCGCGAAATAACATCACCAACTAACGACACTGACTAGCCTCCTAGAAAACCGCACACATCCCCGCACAGGAAGTACTAGTACATTCTTACACTTAACATTCCGTGAATCTTTGAAACACACCCGATTCCTAATAACGGAGGATTTTTCATATCAATCAAAATTAGCAGACTTCCTAGATGTTTTTTCCCGCCAATACGCGACAATCAAAATCATCGGCCCCCAGTTCTGCAATACCACTAGCAAATTTGGCCACTAGCTTCCCGGCGCCAAAGAATATAGCTGTAAACACTACCAACATCACTATAGCAGGCCACGCCAATCTTCCAAAGACTGCCATAATACTGGAACCCAATATCACCCCTGTCATTATAGGTAATCCCAATTTCTGCACAAAAACTACCACATTGCATATCACCTTTGGCGCAACTTCACTCTCTGATGCAGCACCGGAAAAGTCTACAGCATGCACCGTAAGTGGTGTCGTCATAAACAGCACAAAACCGTATATGCAGGTAGCAAAGGTACGTAACACATTCGTAAACATTTCATTCACCTTGTTTAAGAATTTATTTACTTTACCTTATATAGCAATACTTTATGCGCATCTATAGAATATATTCACTAAATTTTTAATCTAATTTTTGCTTATCAACGGTGTGGTACAATGAGGAGCTACAGTACGCTGTAAGTTGGCATTCATTACAGGATCTTTCTTTAATATCAGAGCTAGAAGAGCGACACGTAAAAGCTTCAAGTATGGTGCACCGAGATGCGATGATATTCCGACGCCACAGCGCACCATGTAAGTATGTTAGTGTAAGTACTTGATGGCAAAATGTTGTACGCGCTAGCAACTCGCGGTATAGCCTTAAAACCGAATGTTAAGAACGGCGCCTGGTGGATCTAGAAGAAGCACCTGAGGAGCCCTGAACACTACCGCTGTCAGCGGCTTTACACTCAAAGTCATCGGCATCTAGGCCGGCGATACCGCTGGCAAATTTTTCTATTAGCTTACTTGCGCCAAAGAAAATTGCAGTAAATACAACCAGCATCGCTATCGCTGGCCACGCCAAACGACCAAAAATAGCCATTACACTCGACCCAAGAATGACCCCCGTCATTATAGGCAATCCCAATTTTTGAACAAAACCAACTACATTACATATCACCTGTTTGGTAACATCTTTGTCGTCGGCCTTTGCTTCAGCAACATTACTGGATACCAGTAGCAACAAACAGATACCTATCGTTTTTAAAAAAGAATTCAATAACTTCGCCATCTTCACCTCTAATGCGAACAGTCCACTGCACATTTGATGAGCTGAACATTCTACGTAGTTTCATGATTCCGCAGCCGCTTCTAGCGATTAGCGCCCTCTGTAAGGGAGCTCAACATACAGTGTGCAACCTATGTTGACTGTATCTTATAAGATGATTAGTTAATTTCTGATTAATCAGACTTATGACGTTTAATACCTGTGGTTATTAGCATAAGTTTTGATCTTTCCCATTAATTTTCTTGGATTTCTTCTATAAAAGGAGGTGCTTCCTATTGTTTGGGGTAAAAAACAAGTGTTTTCTGGAATAAACAAAGTAGTTTTGTATAGACACATGAGTATGCCTTAAGAAAGCTGGCTTGGCATATGTAAGCTAGGAAAGCTATTCAGAATACATTGCTACAGCTATCAGGCAAAGTTTCTACACTAATACACAACATTGTACTGTATTATACTATACCATGTTGCTACGCAAGCCTGCGTTTGGCTCGCTTTGCGATTTCGGGATTAAAACTGTATGTGAATGGCCTTATGGAAGCCGATCAAGGTAGCGCTCTTTTGCTCTTTGTAGGAGAAGAATTGCAAGCTCCAACACGTGCAAGTTAAATTAAGCTTTACCATTTCTTAAGTAATTTTACATTACAAGAGGCGTCAGGGATTGTGTTAGTGTTAGGCGCTGGGTAGTTGTAGCCTGGCGATGACTTCGGGTACAGCCGAGCACTTTGCCATTGGCTGTCTTGGTGCTCGGCTGTCTTGAAGGGTGCCTTGAGGCACTATGTTTAGCTGCAGGCGTTCAAGGTACCTCCGTCAACGCCTTCAGCAAATTTGCTGATTATCTTGTCAGCACCGAAGAATACTCCTGTGAATATTATAAGAGCTGCTATCGCTGGCCATGCCAACCTACCAAAGACAGCCATTATACTGGATCCTACTATAACTCCAGTCATTATGGGAAGGCCTATGCTCCTAACGTACTTTATAACATTACAAATCACCTTGCTTGTGATCTGGGTACTGTCTTGCGCGTCAACTGCTTTAGCTCCAGCTTTGGCATCACCTCCTGCTGTACCAGGATAAGCCAACCCGTTACCAGCCGTGGTTGAACTTGCATGTGCACCATCCATTACAAGAAGTAGCACAACCATGGCAAAAAGTCGCAGTACCGTGGAAAATATTCTCCCGATGCCGTCTTTTTTTAAGTTTGTTTGGTCATGAACAATTGGTCTATCATTACTACATATGCATTCCATGGAAACCTCCTAAGATAGTGGCAATAGTTGTTTAACATCGGATGAGCCTTTACTGCCCTCAGCTGGGCAGCCATGTCCCTTAATAACCCTATGCCACACATGTCTTGCTCCTACTTCGAGGAACGATGAAAACAAACGATATGTCGCGGGAGTTGGTATACACATCATGGGAGGCCCATGCATAGCGGCGTATGCCAACCTGCGCATAATCAAGATTTTGCAAATCTTACGCAGGCCTATGTAGACACCTGGGACTGTATTTATATCTCCTGTTGAAAATATGTTGGTAGACATTACGTATGTGCATAGTGGATCGACACGTATAGTCTTGTCTATCATGACATGGTACGTGTCCTGTTTACCGCAATTGTACCGCGTTGCACCGGAATCTTCCGAAGCTAAGCTGCCCCACTGTGGAGACCAACCCAGAAGAAAGATATTGGAGATTTTCTTCGCATATGCTGAAAACCCAAATGTTGTAAATCGCACTGGGAAAATCTCCTTAGCAAATGGCACAAAAGCAGAGGGCCACTGACGTAGAAGAAATTACTAAAGATTTTATTACCTAGAAATGCATGCACAACGCACCGTGCCCGATAGCAGAGGACAAAATCCTAAAGGCTTTTTCCTCGTAACAACGGGTTGTAGACCTATGCTCACACTAGAATGCATACGCTTAGTACGCTACTCCTAGCGCATTTTCAACGCAGACCTCACCTTGCAACTTGCAAAACGGACGCATCAATAGAGCGCAACGCTCACTACTCACAACTGCAGATATGGTGAGTTCTTGTCCTACCATCGCTCCCGTGCCATCATAACATGGACAACGAAAACACTGAAGCTGAGCCCTCCAAAACGTGCAGCCGTTAAAACGCACCCAAGCACTATGTAAGTTTTGTTGCGCCATTACCTTTGCACTCAAAATTGCTCGCACTACCGGAGGTACCATCAGAAAAACCAACCCCCGCAGCAAATTTCTGCATGAGCTTACCAGCTCCGAAGAATATTGCAGTGAATACCACAAGCACCACGATAGAAGCCCAAGCCATTTTACCAAATATTGCCATTATGCTAGCTCCCAAAATGACCCCCGTCATTATGGGTAGACCTAAACGTTGGACAAATACCACAACGTTGCATATTACCTTCGCAGCAACATCATCACTAGCGGGGCCAGCTGACGCTGCAGAACCAGCACTCGCCATTCCAGCAATGCCCGTCACGAAAACGAACGCCACTACAACAAACTTTATGAACTTCAACATCTTCCCCCCCCCTCTTGCGTGGCCGCGCGCGCACACGTGCATATCCCATCCGGCACACACAACGCAGTACACTGACGAGAGTACAACATAAAATTGCTAATGTTGTGTTAATAACGCTCTTGCGTTGTGTTTAGGGCATAAGCACATAACTAGAAAGGAAAACAGGCTCGCGCACCGTAGTGACCTTAGCCGTCCGAGGCTTATACTCCTGCATATGAAACAAGTAAACGCGTCAGGCACTGTTATGCCTCACCACAACGCATAGTGCTACATCGTCAACCGGCCGAACCAGAAGCGGACGCCGCCTACTTATTACTTGGCACAACGGTCTTCCCATCACCCTTGCACTGGAACTCTTCGGCCTTACCAAACTCGTTATTTAACCCCGCAGCAAACTTCTGCATAAGCTTCCCAGCACCGAAAAATATTGCCGTAAATACCACCAGCACCACGATAGAAGCCCAAGCCATTTTGCCAAATATGGCCATGATGCTGGCTCCCAAAATGACCCCCGTCATTATCGGCAGCCCCAATCGCTGCACAAACACAACCACGTTACATATAACTTTCGCTGCCACATCGTCGCTTTCGTTGCTCTTGGCGCTTGCATTAGCAGAAACAGCACCCACAAAGCCTAGCAAGAAAACAAACATACCAACAAATGCAAGCGACCTTAAAAACTTCAACACATTCCCCCCCCCCTCGTTTTCAAAACTAAAAACACGTGCACATTGGTGATATACGTACTTTACTACACGCAACACGTGCACACACCACCGGAGTACAACACAGAATTGCTAAAGTTGAGTTAATGACGCTCTTGCGTTGCGTTTTAGTTTTAGACGCAAGCTCATAACCAGAGAAAAAGAGCAGGCTCGCGGTTTGCGTCATCTGCGCCGGCAAAAACTTACTCTCTCACGCTATAAACTAAGGAGTGAGCGCGGTTAGGCATGTGTGTCTCGCTCACATCATACTGCGAGACACAACTCACGTCCTACTTACTTGCGGGCATTTTGGTCTCTCCCTTGCCCTTGCACTCGAAAGTTTTGGCATCACCAAACTCGTTGTTTAACCCCGCAGCAAACTTCTGCATAAGTTTCCCAGCACCGAAAAATATTGCCGTAAACACCACCAGCACCACGATAGAAGCCCAAGCCATTTTGCCAAATATTGCCATTATGCTAGCTCCCAGGATCACACCCGTCATTATGGGTAGACCTAAACGTTGGACAAATACCACAACATTGCATATCACCTTCGCAGCTATATCATCACTATTCTGCTGCGCAGAGGTGGATGGTGATGCATCTCCCGGTGCACCAACAAAGACCAAAAGCAGGAACAAAGCTGCAGCCTGCAATCTCGACTTTAAAAACTTCAACACATTCCCCCCCCCCGTCTTCAAGACTAAAAACGCGCATGAATTTTTGTTGCGCACACCTTATACGCGCAACACGTGTACAACAGCCATAGTGCAACATAAAATTGCTAAAATTGCGTAAATTACAACTGGAGCGCGCGGGGTATTTATCAGCGGCAGGAATATAGCTAAACATGCAACAAGCACACATACCCACATGCATGCCACCTGCTGGTGATAATTTCATGATGCAATCTGTCTCGTCATTACCTCCAGGTATAATGCTACTCCTTACACAAATAGGCTTGCGAACCCCAGCAGCGAAGACGGATATAGTGCGGATTAAGCGCGCACGGCGGCTTATATACCACTGACAAACTGGTATTTTGTGTTGATATAACGTCAATTCTGCTATAGACTGCTACGATACTTGGGGTGCGATTGGGGTTTTTATGCGCAATGAGAGCGACCCTTGGGGTGGCAATGGTGGAACCGAAAAACCGAAAGCTAGCAAAAAATTCACCGACTCTCAGTTCGATGCCTTGTTTGGCAATATACGCTCTGCGTTTGCAGGTATGCCAGAGGGCGCGGGCGGCAATTTTACGTTTAGGAGATCTCATGCACTATTTTTAACCGTTGTGGCCCTGCTGTTCTATGCGTGTACGGGGTTTTATGTGGTTAACCCAGAAGAACAAGCAGTGGAGCTGCTGTTTGGTAAGTACCGTAACATCCGCGATCCGGGTTTGCGCTACTGGTTTCCTAGTCCCATTGGGAATGTTCTGAAAGTTCGCGTTGAAGCCGTGAGCAAGGAAGAGATAGGGGGTGTCTCTCTCAGGGGCGGGCACGGAGTAAACAATGACGGCGTCATGCTTACGGGAGATGAAAACATTGTAAACATAAACTTTGACGTCCAGTGGAAAGTTTCGAACGCGTATGACTATCTGTTCAGTGTGCGCGACGCGCGCCCCGGCGCTACGGTGAAGAATGCTGCAGAAAGCGCAATGAGAGAGATTATAGGAAAGAGTACGTTGGCTTTTGCTATAGAGGGCGAGGGACGTGCTGCAATCGCCTACGAAACAAAGAAGCTGTTGCAGGGTATACTGGATCAGTACAAAATTGGTGTAGAGGTATTGTCCATACAGTTGAAGAAGGTGGATCCGCCAGAAAAGGTGATTAGTGCCTTCAGAGACGTCCAAAGCGCACGCGCTGATAAGGAGCGTACCATTAATGAGGCGTTTGCGTATCGCAATGAGGTACTGCCTAAGGCTAAGGGGGAGGCCATCAGGATAAAGCTTGATGCTGAGGCTTATAAGAGTGAGGTGGTGAACAGGGCGCAGGGGGATGCTGCGAAGTTCTTGGCGATACAGAGGGAATACGTGAATCAGCCAGCAGCGGTACGAAATCGCATGTACCTAGAAACTATGGAAAGCATACTGGCCAACATGGAGAAAGTAGTAGTGACAGATGATGTCAAAGGGCTCTTCTCATATCTTCCTTTGACGACAGAGGAACCACAAAAGCGCGGTAGGAGTATTGGAGAAGGTAGGTAATGAATATTGGGTTTGCCAAATTAGTTTTCGGTGCTTTGGTAGCTGGAGCGTTGGCAGTTCTCTACGGATCTGCGTTTGTTGTAGACGAAGCGCGCCAAGCGATTGTGGTGCAGTTTGGGCGCGTTACGAGGAGTATAGGCGAAAGTGGCTTGTATTTTAAGGCTCCATTTATTAGTAGGGTAATCTATTTCGACCGGCGTGTGATCGAGATAAGGTCCGATTCCTGTGAGGTAATAGCATCAGACCAAAAAAGATTCGTTGTGGACTTCTATGCAAAGTATAGGATAGCTGACCCGGTAAAGTTCTATCAAACAGTCAGGGGGGAGATAGGGCTAGAAAATCGCTTGGGTTCGATAATAGAAGCGAATCTGCGGGAAAGGGTAGGCCGTGTTGCGCTCATTAACTTTCTCAATGAAGAGCGGGGAGATGTAATGTTGCGAATACAAGAAGGTGTTAGTGCCGAAGCAGCAAAGTTCGGCGTGGAAATGGTGGATGTGAGGATAAAGAGAGCCGACCTGCCTGAAGAAAATAGCGCTGCAATATTCCGTAGAATGCAGACTGATCGCGAGAAGGAGGCTAGGGAGATACGCGCAGAAGGCGAGGAAATGTCGCAGAAGATAAGATCTGATGCTGATCTGCAAAAACGGGTGATTCTCGCAAGTGCCGTGAACGCAGCTCAGGTGATCAGAGGAGAGGGCGATGCGGAGGCTGCGCAAATTTACAACGACGCGCTTGCTGTGGACCCGAATTTCTTTAAATTTTATAGAACACTTCGGGCATACAGAAATGTGTTTGACAAGGATGGTACCAAGGTTATCCTTTCGCCTAATAATGATTTTATAAGTCTTTTTAACACGAACAAAGGGGGATGAGTGTGAGGAGATATCTGTCACTTTTCTTGATGATTGTTGCGTTCGCTGGTTCGCAAGTGGGTACGTGCGCAGATGAGATGTATGTTGCGCCTCATACAGGTGAGCATATTGATGTAAACAGGGGTTTTTCTGGCCTTGTAAATATGCTGCTCCCATCAGTGGTGAACATTTCCACCGAGCAAACAATAGAAAGTGATGATCCTGAGACTGGGGGTTCAATTTTCGGGTTTCCTGGATTCCCCAGAGGGCTTTTCGAAGGTCTCTTTAACGGCTTAGAGCCATATATTACAGAGCAACCCAAGCCTAGAAAGGCTGTGTCTCTGGGTTCTGGCTTTATAGTAGATAAGTCAGGTCTGATAGTAACCAATTATCATGTCATTTCTAATGCTCAGGAAATACAGATTAAATTTAGCGACGGCACAACAACAAAGGCTACAGTTGTAGGCACTGACCCTAAAACAGATCTGGCTGTGCTTAAGGTAAATGTAGAGAAAGATCTAGAACACGTTAAGCTTGGTAATTCTGATGATGCTAAAGTGGGCGAGTGGGTTTTGGCTATAGGAAATCCGTTCGGTCTTGGGGGGTCAGTGAGCGTTGGTATAATTTCTGCTCGAGCACGTGACATAAACATTGGTACCGCAAGTGAGTTTATTCAGACCGATGCAGCGATAAATCGTGGACATTCTGGTGGTCCGTTGTTCAATGCGAGGGGCGAGGTAATTGGTGTAAATACAGCGATTATATCGCAGCAAGGTGGTGGGAATGTTGGTGTTGCTTTTGCAATTCCGTCGAACAACGCAGCGAGAATTATTGAGGTTCTTTCCAGAGGAGAGAAAGTAGAGCATGGTTGGTTGGGAGTTGTTGCACAGCGTGTGACTGAGAACATGAAGGAGGCGTTGGGGCTCGATGAGGTTAGGGGCGCACTGATCTCTAATGTAGTTAAGGATAGTCCAGCAGAAAGAGGTGGAATTAAGGTTGGGGATGTAATCCTTGAGTTTAATGGAAAAAAGATAAACGACATGCCTCAGCTGACACACGTTATTTCGCGTACTGGCGTCAATAAAAAGGTTAAGGTTGTAGTGCTACGAGATAAGCAGCAAGTGAACTTAAAGGTTGTTGTGGGTAAGTTATCTGATGTACAGGGAGCTGCTGGATCCGGAGTAGAGACCGGATCAGAGCTCTTAGGAATTACAGTGGGAAGCTTGCCACAAGCCCGCGTAGGAGAAAGCAGCAAGCTTGAGGGAGTGTTGATACTGAAGGTAGACTCGAGCAGTGATGCATACGCTGAGGGAATTCGGCGGGGAGATATACTGGTGGGCGTTGACGCTGCTCCCGTCACCAGCGTGTCGGACTTTGCAAAGGAATTGGAGAGGTTGAAGCAAAGAGCTCCTGGATCAATGGTGCTGTTATTGGTTAAAAAGGGTGAATCACCTCCTATCTATGTTCCGGTGCGCATGAAACGCTAATTACCGACGCACTTTGCAGAGCTCAGACGGGGACCCTCATCACCTTGGTGTTTCTATCTGGGAGGTGCTAGTTTGCAGTGTCGGCGTTATGTTTCGCAATAACTTGAAATGTGCACATACGAAACAGTGTTATGAACAAAAGAGCGGTCTGTGACCAATCGAAAAAAGATTCCCGGTTGTTGGAATTACAAAAATACATCGGGTATTGCTTCGAGAGCCAAAATCTTTTGGAAACAGCTATGACGCACCCCAGCACCGTGGAAAATTCGGAAGGACACTATGAGCGGCTGGAGTTTCTTGGCGATACAGTACTGGGATTTGTGATATCAGAAATGCTATTTAATATCTTTACTGACGATGATGAGGGATTGCTTACGAAGAAAAAAATAGCTTTAGTGCGTGGTCAACGCCTTGTCGAAGTTGCCGAAGCCATAAACCTGGGAAGTGTGATCCAAATGTCAAAAGGCGAGGAAGATTGCGGTGGTAGATCAAGTGCGAAAAATTTGGAAAATGCGTTAGAGGCTCTAATCGGTGCAATATATCTTGACGGTGGTCTTTTAGCTGCACAGGAGTTTGTAGCAAGATATTGGGGACCTCTCATAAATAAAATATCGGAGTTACAGCTTGTAGATCCCAAGACGGCATTACAGGAATGGGCACAAAGCAGAAACTTACCTGTCCCCGTTTACAGAGTAGTAAATAAAACTGGTCTGGAACATTGCCCGAAGTTTACGGTAGAAGTGCAACTATCCGACTACAGAACAGTATCGGCATCCGGAAAAAACAAAAAAAGTGCAGAAATCGCAGCAGCACGTCTTTTACTTGAAGAATTAACGCAAGAAAATGGAACAAAGGCATAACTTATGTTTTCCGATCATCACTCTTCCCTATGAAAAACAGAAAAGCAAACTTAGCGTTCCTACTGATCTCAGTAGTGCTGTCAATGCTTTTGCTATCTTATGCATCAGTCCCCCTATACAGCATTTTTTGTAAGGTTACCGGATATGGAGGAACTCCGAAAAAAGTATCATCTCTAAAGCAAAACACCATTGGCACAAGACAAATTAAGGTGAGATTCAGCGCTACTACCACCGATATCCCTCTAGAATTCAAACCTGAAACACCCTATGTTTACGTAACTCCCGGCATTCAAAAGCTGGCATTCTATGTAGCGCAAAATGTGTCGTCAGCACCCATATCTGGAACGGCAATATATAACGTATCGCCGCCCCAAGCTGGAAAGTATTTTTACAAAATAGCGTGCTTCTGCTTTACAGAGCAGTTCTTTGAACCAAACAAAAAAATACTAATGCCGGTATCTTTTTCCATTGACCCCGCAATAGAAACGGACATCTCAACATCCCATATCCGGGAGATTACCCTGTCATACATATTCATGAAAAGCAACCCGAACACAGTCAACAAATAAAACGCCTTTAGTGACGACACCCTCCACCTGAAAGGAGCACCTTATTCGTTCCCCAAAATACACTGCCCCGAGGCCGTTTGTATGCCATAAAGAAAGAGATAATCTTTCTGTTTACTTCCTCCTAAGCACGGTATATACGCACGTGAGTAATGTCGGACGGCTGGAAATTCACTTTCTCAGCTATCGATACCACTTCTCTGTCAGAAAAGCTCCTACTGTATCCGTCTTCCAGCACCATCAACTTAGTACTTTGACCAAAGAGATCGTGGCGCAGGGAATTAATAACCAACACGGAAAGAGCTACCACCAGCGCGGCCAAACACACTTGGCCAACAATATTGGGTGTTTGCATAGCAGATACTACCCCTCCTATCCCTGCAGCAGCATTTTGCGCAGCTATTATTCCCAGCAAAGTAGTGAACGTACATAGAGCAGCTGCCAACGCAACAGCCATCACTACAGACGTAGAATCAAAGGCACTCAACTTCCTGCATCTAGCATTAACTGTTATCTCAGTTCCAACGCTAGAATGTTGCCCAGCTGTTCCTTCCATGCTATCTGGCCTAAGACTGTTCTCACGAACATAAGTCCAATCGGGCAGCGCCAAGGAAATATCATACTCATCTATAGCACGGAGTTTCACAGAAAATATCAGACATCCCAGCATGGAAAGAAAAGCAGCTGCTAAAGAAACAAAAAAGGCTAGCACCGCTGCATTCAATTCCAACAGCGTAGCACCAGATGCAATAACGTATGCTGCACAGAAACCAAAAACTGCAAGGCTCACACCTAGCATTACCGCACACATTTTAGCCACCAAACGGGCCCTACCTAGACGGGTAACTGCTGCACCTTCAACTCCATCCATAACCTACCTCCTAAGCAAAAACTCACGATCATGATGCAGTAACCACCACAGAAACGAGACACTACTTCATCCGCCAGCCGCGGCGATGCCATACTAGGTAGCATATAGAAAAAAAAGTCAACAAACAATCGTGTATGGTAAGGGCTGAGTACACGTGGCACAAAACCCATCTGTGAAACGTAGCAAAAAATTAAATTCACCCCGAGCTCCTGCAAGCAGTGCGCAATAACCTCATAAATTTTTTGTGATACTTCATCTCATTTATGAACCCGCCTCAGTCAGCTTTAAACAATCTAGTCGTATACAACATGCGGGACTAAACAATGCAGGATTCGTATGATGATAGCTGTCACACAACTCGCTGCGCATCGGGTATTATTCAAGGAAATTCTCCGAACTTACTTCGGTGCGGAGGAGGAACCAATACTCCAAGAATGACACGTGAATATAGCTTACAACACTGCCTTTTTGAGCTTAAGCTTGAAAAAACTTGCGTCTCACGACTCAACAGCAACAAGCTAGTCACCACCATTGAAGAGGCCATACATCCTATAGAAATACGCCCAGCGCGCTAAACTTAAACTTTGCAGAATCAGGCACTACACAAGACAGAAGAGCATTTACCCAGACTTTCCGTAGAAACAATGCACTCTATGGTCGTGTTTCTGTTGCTGTGCTTACTCTCCTTCAACATGGAGTTAATGTACGCTGCGCTTAATAGCATGTCAGAAACGCAGCTGGGGGCTGCTACTTCACAACTTTTTACCTCAGTGCCACCAGCTGCAGAATCCGTACCAGCATCTTTGCTTACTGCTGACTTTGCAGCCACGTCACCTTCCGCCCCATCAGAAAACACATCCAGCACTCCCTTTGGGCGCAGTGCACACTCAGGAAAGACAAAGACCCGAACGTTTGACACGCCCTCTTCTTCAAACACCCTAGCAATAAATAACCCCAAGAATCCAACCAGAAACACCCCTACGGCAACCAGGAATACAATCCCCACTGGAGAACCACCAACAATCATCGAATGCAAAGCAAGTGAGCTGTCGGCAGCCGAAGTAGCCTGTCCCACCATCGTCCCTAGAGCACCGAGAGCCACTAAAAGCGACAACACAGAAATATATACCAGTGCCTCCTGGACCGGGCCATAGCCACCCCTATTACCCTGCCTTGTGACCCGTAGATGCATGTGTCCTTCCTTCACCAAAGTACTAGAAGCCACCCTTCCTTCGGCAGATACAAGTCTACAACTCCTCCTCTCTAGCGCAGCCACGACCACTAAGTATACTAGGCTTAGTAGGAAGAGCACTGAAAACACAACGGCTACACCAAATATGGGCGTATCAATACGAATCAGCTTCCCCGTAGACACCGCAAGCGATATAGAAAACGCGATGCCACCTGCAAACAACACTGCACACAACACCCCCGCTCTGAAATAAACCTTCTTGAACGCTGGTCTTTGTAGGACAGACGCGAGCTCTTTGTCTACTAGTGCACTACCGTTTATCATATACACACATCCTGCATTGCCGGCAAAAGTCACCAGAATTCTGGGTAGAAAATGCAATCACATTGCCCGAATTATACCGTTTTTTTGTACGGTCGCAACCGTCAGGAAGGGAAACACCTACTACCGGGTAAGGCAGGCTTGTTACTGGAGAAGACACAAAAATGCCAAATACATTCAGGACCCGCCACCTTCTTCCACGGGACCCGTTTGCACCACTTAAGACAGAACAGTCGCACCAATATGACTTGTCTCTCCTACCTCTACAATGGTGAAACCTCCAAGAAAGCTCTTAGCAAATTTGTTCACATCCTGAAGGTTAATGGAACGATATTTGGTACCATGTTCTTTTATGTAATCGGTATCAAACCCAAGCATCTGGAGATCAGTCAAGGTTGCAGCTGCAGACGCTGTATCCAGGAAGGCATATGTAAACGAGTTCACAATATTGGCGATAGCAACGTTGAAAGTGCTCTTGTCAATCCCATTAGTCCTCACGGATTCTATAGTCTCCAATAAAGCTTCTACGCCCTCTTCGGCAGTAGAACCGTCCGTGTACAGTAACCCAGAAAATAAGTCTACCCCTTCCATATGCTGCATCGAAGCCATTACTCGGTATGTAATTCCACGCTTTCCTCTCAACTCACGCATCAACACTGAAGTCAGGCTATTGCCCCTTCCTATGGCGTTGCTAAGAACTTCAGCAAGAGGGTAGTTATCATCCTTACGCGAAATTCCATTGGCCGCAAAAACTATTACACTTTGCGGAGCTTCATGGTGCACGTACCCACGCAAACCTACGTTAGGCACCGCTTTGTCTACGACTCTTTTGTTCTGCCCCCTTGCCAATCCAGAAAAGTACATGTCCAACATACTGGATACAGCTTCAGAGCTCACGTCACCTACAACACTAACTACCATTTTATCAAGGTCAAAGCTGATGTTTCTATAATCGTTTATATCTCCTAGCGTAATCTTATCCACTGTTTCAACGGAACCTTCTATTTGGTACGCGTGGGGACTATCACCAAAAAGAATTTTCGACAACATTCCATCAGCAAGCTCCGCGGGATCACCAACATTTCGTCTTATTACAGCCTTTTGTAGCTCCTTCTCGGTCAAAAAGGACACATCTTCCACGGGAGCTTTTACCAAGCTATAACCTATCATAGATAGGGCAAAGTCAAGGTTCTCAGCAAGAGCCTTTAATCTTATGTATAAATTATCCTTGTCGACAGAAATACCTAGGGCTACTCCCTGCTCTCTCAACCTCCTACCGATGTTTTCACCGTCTTTCGTCGTACCACGAAGCACTAGAGATGCCGCCAACGACGCTAAACCTTTTTTTCCATCTGGATCATATAAAGAACCCGCATGTTTAAACGCCATGCTCACTGACACAATAGGAAGAGAATTTTCATGGACATACCAATAGTTAATACCATATTGCGTGGTGACATCCCGAACATCTAAGTCCACACCGCCAGCAAAGGTTTTCATACTTAAAAACAGAAAAACCCCGCACAACACGCTTGCCACATGTTTCCTCATAGCGCTCCCTCCACGCTTGCTTCATTTTGAGACTGAGCTTGTTCGTTTTCATCTGGCACCATCTCAGCTTTATGAACCAGATATGCCTCAACCGTGGCTCCCGAAAACACATTCTTCAATGCCCGGTTTACATCTTCCACAGTAATACTCTCCAGGGCTCTAGAGTATTCATCAGGTGATTGTATTTCGACTCCAAACGCTAACAGTTCGGCGTAAAACCACGCCTTATCCATGCCATCAAGAACATACATCAAGCTTGCCATATTCCTGTACTTAGCACTTTGCACTTGCTCTTCGGAGACACCATTACTTATAAGCCGCGCAATAATGGCCTTCGCCTCCCTATTTACTGCTTCTGGCACGGAATCCAATTTCGGATCTATTTTCAGCACAACCATACCATCACCGTACTCATAAGACGCGGCAACACCTAATGCCAAAGACCTTTCTCGCACAAGCTCATCATACAACACCCCAAATCCATCTCCCGAAACTATATCTGCTGCCATTGCCGTGGCAGCCCTTGCTTTAAAATCTCGAGTAGTTTTAAAACTGGGAGCCCTGTACAACACCAGCGACTCAGGATGAGAAACCGAAGGGTGAGCCAACCTTACCACTATGTCACTTCTGTGACTTGGCTCCAGTCTCACAGGAAATCTTTTCTTCCCCAACTTATTTCTGTTGGGGATTTTACCATAGTACTTATCTGCCAGTTTAAAAACCTGCGCATAGTCTACATCTCCAACCAACAGCAGTATCGCGTTGTTGGGGCTGTAATGCTCATCATAGAAACTATCAACAGCGGCGCGATCATAGTTGGCCATCTCGTGCTCCCAACCCACAACCGAAGCTCCATAACCATTTTTGTGGAAAAACACGCTCTCGACTTCTTCACGGATAACGCCACGTTGCGTGCTTTCCACGCGCATCTTTCTTTCTTCGAGCACCACATTGCGCTCTCGCTCAATAACTTGATCTGTGGGTTTGAGATACTGCATTCTATCCGCTTCCATAGACATAATCAAAGGAAGATGTTGCTTATTAACGAGCTCATAGTAAACAGTGAATTCCCTGCCTGTACCCGCGTTAAACCTACCCCCTAGCCCATCGAGCACTTCGTCAAATTTTGGGTACTTCTCAGTGCCAGAAAACATTAAATGCTCGAAATAGTGGGCCATACCGGACAGACCTCTAGGATCGTCAACCCCTCCGACTTTATAAACCAGAATGTGCATAACAACCGGCAAACGATGATCGGGTACTACATAGACCTTCATGCCATTTCTTAGCTCAAAGGAGCGCACTCCCTGCGACTCTGATGTACCTGAATACCCCCTCCCACTATAAAAGAGCAAGATAACCAGTAGCAAAGCTGAAAAAATTCCCTTCATCCCTACGATCCAAAAGTAAAACAAAGCCTTCCGGCAACGCTAATGGTAAAGTGTTAAGTTACACTAATAAGCGGCGCACTTACGTGTCGCTTCCTGCCTCGTGATCTTTTTTACTCCTCAGCTCTAGAAACAAAAACGTAATAACACCGCATAAGATACATGCATCCGCTATGTTAAAGGCAGGCCAATGCCACCCTGCTACGTGCAAGTCAATAAAGTCATAAACCGCCCCCACACGCACCCGATCTATGAAATTCCCTAAGGCTCCGCCTATTATTAAGCCCAAACAAATAACCCTGGAAATAGTGCGCTCCCGCATCAACATAAACGCCAGCACGCACGTTATTATAACGGAAACCCCCATGAAGGCTATGTTGCCATTCTTTATCGTGCTGAACATACCGAAACTTATGCCCGGATTCCAAACCCGCACTATATTGCAAAACTTAAACAGCGATACACCGCCACCCGCAGTTGCGCAAAGCGCAGCTGCATACCACTTACTGAGCTGATCGAGCGCCACTGCGAGGACAAGGACCGCAACACTAGTGAAAAATTTTTTCATGGCGCAACTACAACCACACGAAAAGGTGGGTGTATAATACCGGTCCTGCAGTAAATGACAAGCGAAAACAACTCTCCACATATATCAAGTGCGGAGTTGGCCTCTCACGGCTGAGATATCCCGCCCAATCTGCGCCACAAGTTGCTCTATACCCAGGAATTTTTGCTCTGGCCGCACAAAACCAAGAAGTTCCACGGTCACAGAACGGCCATATAAATCTTCGTCAAAGTCAAATATGTGCATTTCCAATATAGTACGCTCTCCGTCCGAAAATGTTGGTCTAGCACCTACGTTGGCTACTCCTTGAAGCCATTCTCCTCCATCAATACTAACCCGTGATTTGTATACGCCCTTGCGAGGAAGAACCAGGTTATCTAAGCTAAGATTCAACGTTGGAAAACCAATGGTGCGCCCCCTGGCACATCCGCGAACTACTTTGCCGCGAACCGCGTGATTCCTACCCAGAAGCTTACTAGCCCTTTCTACATCTCCCATCAACAGCAACTCTCTAATTGCAGACGATGAGCACACCCCTCCATCGATAACGAACTGCCTAACAGAAGCAACCTCATACCCGCAATGTCCGGAGTAGCGCCGCAATAACCCAAGATTTCCAGCGCATTTGTGCCCAAAAACACAATTTTCTCCCACCACCACATACTTGACCTTGCAATTTTTTACCAGCACATCTCTTATAAACTGCTCTGGCGACATCTTGGAAAATTCTGCATCAAAGTCTGCAACACACAAGTAGTCCATGCCATGTTCACTAATTAGCTGAACTTTCTGCTCGAAATCACACAACAAAAAGTTCTCCCGACATTTTAAAAAGACTGCTGGATGGGGCTGAAAAGTTAAAACTGCTGCGGCTAACCCTTGCTGTGCCGCTACGCGCTTGACCTCCGAAAAAACATGTGCATGCCCCTTGTGTACCCCGTCAAAATTCCCGAACGCCAAAACAACATCTTTGGCGCAAGAACACCCATGCAGCAATTCCATACAAACAATACTTTACATACTAACGAAGCTATGCTAGCCAAGCACACGGATCAGTGAAAGGAGAGCTATATGCGCGATATTCTCATATACACCAAAATTCCCTGCCCGTATTGTACTAAGGCCAAGGCTTTGTTCAACAAAAAAAGTGTGCCATTCCGAGAGATTGATGTCACCAATGATCCAGACGCGCATAGGGAAATGGTAGAGCGTTCCAGCAGGAAAACAGTGCCCCAGATTTTTATCGATGGCAAAAGCATCGGTGGCTGTGACGACCTTTATGCACTGTATGAATCAGGCGAACTAGAGCTTTGACCCTCCCGATGCCGTCCAAACACCACGGCATAGAATAACGCGAACTCGTCCCGTCGGTAGATACCGTGCGTAGGAGGGGGGGGGGATGACATATGGCAGTCACAGACGACTGAATCCCTACCATTAGTGTCAACCAACGTTGTGCAGTGGGAGAAGTCCCATGCGGCATGGACAGCCAAAAGGCGGAGCTAACCTGTGTGCAGTTTTCCAAGCATTTTCAAATGTACTTTGTGGTATAGGAAAGCGTTCATCCCCAAAGATAGCTGACCAAGCCCACCAAAGCGTTTGTAGATTATGACATGCAGCCAAAAACAAGGCTTCAGTACAAACTCTTACAGATAGTGAAGCACAAAACGTATGCACCAGAACTTAAAAGCGTTCTGAAAATCAACCATGTACTACAGCTTCAATCTGCGTCGACATGTGCTAGAGATTGTCAGTTTGGCACATGACACATGAAGTAATGTGGTCACAACAAGAATCTAAAGCACAAACAACCTTAATCCAAGTCTCGTTAGCATTATGCTTTGTCCTTACCTAGCACCGGTATCGCAGCCTCTGTATACACTTAAATCCGCTACAGTAAGTGTAAAGCTCCCATAACATACCACGCGCAAAAAGGCAGTTGTTACCATATTCAATAAACACTATCCCGTTTGAACGCTACAACAGAACATATTGTCATAGTAGCGCGCTTGCTCTGCAATCTGCCACAAAATGGATATAGCAAAATCTACATGCTAAACAATCACTATGCTGTTCCCTACAGCCAATTTGTTGTTGACAGTACCTGAGAGCTGGAATGCGGGACTAAGCGGTGCCTATGTTATCTACTAAATAAAAACACCTAGTATTTTCGTGCAGGAAAAGACCGCACATTCTTGCATGTCTTTGTGCAAATAGAGACTTCTGAGCACGACCTCTCTTATCCCTTCACATAATATTAGTTTCGCAAAAGCCTTTTACAAATATGCCTGAGACCAAATTAAGGCCTATCCCAATTCAGAAGGCTCCCGACCTTAGCACAATGTACCAAAGCTCCTCACCAAGACGCTTTTAACACACAATATTAGAAGCATGTTCAAACGCAGCAGAAACCTCTCGCGATTATGGAAGCTACGGCAGGAGTTGACATAGAAAACTATATCCTTGCACTGGAGCGTTATAGATTACCAGAAGTGCTAACTATAAACATGCCTGAAGAACACAACCAGCACGCAGCACTGAGCCACAGCAAACCTCACCCTATGCTATACAAGCTCATAGTCTGGCGTTACCCGTTGGACGTAGTAACACACTCCATCAACCATCATCTTCATCCCGTGTGCAATACAGAAAATCGGGAAAATGCCAAAATCAGCGCTGCTTTTTTAATATAACACATCTGTTACGCCCAGCTAAATCTTTAACATAGCCACAAAAGCCAAGACCCCACTGCAAAGCTTCCGTTCTGATTTTTTTCTGATCTTCGCCAATTTCAAGAATTGCTCTACCATCCCGCTTTAAACACCTATTTATAACCTGAAAGATCTGTAGGTACTGCTCCATGCCTCGCACGCCGCCATCAAGAGCTTGAATAGGCTCATGACACCTCACTTCGGGCTGCAACCCCGCAAGCTTTGACCTCTTGATGTATGGTGGATTGCTGACTATCAGGTCAAACTTGCCTCTACACCGCTCCCAGCTTGCTCTGCACAGGCGAACCCTTCTGGCCATGTCATATTTCTGCAAGTTTTGTAATGCAACGCGATACGCTCTAGCACTTTTTTCATATGCGACGCCTACAGCATTTTTATAGTGCGAAAGCAACGCAATTATGATGCACCCTGTCCCTGTACCAAGATCCGCAATGGTAATTCTGCAACCAGGATTGGTATATAAATCTATTGCGGTAGAAATTACTGTTTCGGTATCTTGCCGTGGATCCAAAACATCAGAACAAACCCTAAAATCCATGCTCCAAAATTCTCTCTTGTGCAAAATGTGCGATACCGGAACACCGGCTATCCTCCGGGCTATGGCTTCAAAAAACTCTTTGGCTTTTGCTTCTCTGACCACAAGGTCAGGATTGGTAATGATCTCTATGTTACTTAGCGAGAAAACATGTCCAGCGATAAGGGTAGCATCCAGGATTGGCGTTCCGGCGCCGACCCTCCCCAGGATTGAAGTAGCTTCTTCTAATAAAACTGCAAGCTTTGTCGAGCCCATAGCACAAACTAAACCCTCATAGCAACACGAACCAATGGTACATACGCACACCCACGAATACGACCCTATCGTCTGGCAAGGCTTAGGTCAAAGCTCTATAGATAAGGAGGAAAGTTCCAATTTTTTGGAGATACAGTAAATACCTCAACTCCATCTGAAGTAACTCCCAAAGTGTGTTCAAACTGCGCCGAAAGCGAAAAATCCTTAGTGGATACCGTCCACCCATCCTTGCGATCAAGCACCGTATGGCGTTTACCAGAATTTATCATGGGCTCCACGGTAAAAAACATGCCTTCTTCTATGATCACATCATCATCCGGATCATAATAGTGAACCACATTCGGCGGCGCATGAAACTCCTTCCCAATACCGTGACCACAGTAGTCAGTCACTATCGAATACCCATATTTGCTTATTTCCTCTTCGATAGCCAATCCTATAACATTCAGCTGCTTCCCGGGTCTTATTCTATTAATAGCCGCCCACATAGCTTTATAGCTAGCCTCACACACACGCTTAGCCTTGACAGACACATTATCGCCAACCCAGTACATCCTACTAGTGTCACCATGCCAACCATCGAGGATTACCGTAACATCTATGTTCACTATGTCCCCATCTTTGAGCGCCACATCATCGGGAATTCCGTGACAAACAACGAAATTTTTCGAAGTACATATAGATTTGGGATAGCCTCTATAGCCTAACGGTGCAGGAATGGCTCCCTTGGAGACTATAAAATCATGACATAGATCGTTAAGTGCGTTCGTTGTGACACCAGGTAACACGTGAGGAGTTATGTAATCCAGCACCTGAGCTGCTAACACGCCCGCCCGGCGCATATGCACAAAATCTTCCTTAGAGTGTCTGGTAATTACATTGCGCCCCATGCGGCAGACCCCTAGATACCTAATGCCATCCTACTGGGATCTTCAACATATTGCTTCACCCTAACCAAAAATGTCACAGCCCCGTGCCCGTCAACTATTCTATGGTCATAAGAAAGCGCAAGATACATCATAGGCCTGATCTCCACCTTCCCATCAATCGCAACCGGACGATCTTGGATAGCATGCATCCCCAATATACCAGACTGCGGAGGATTAATTATAGGGGTAGACAACAGCGATCCATAAACACCACCGTTTGTGATGGTGAAGGTCGCACCAGACATATCGGCAACAGAGATCTTGCCGCTTCTCGCTTTTACACTAAGATCAACAAGAGCCCTCTCCATTTCGGCAAGAGACATGGAATCAGCCCCCTTGATTACGGGTACCACCAACCCCTTGTCCGTACCCACAGCAACTCCGATATTACAGTAGTCCTTATATATTATCTCATCGCCAGAGATTTCCGCATTGAGAACCGGTATCTCCGCAAGCGCAAGAACAACCGCCTTGATAAAGAATGACATGAAGCCTAGCTTGACGTCATACCTCTTCATGAAATTATCTTTGTACTTGGCACGCAACGCCATTACACTGCTCATATCCACCTCATTGAAGGTGGTTAGAATGGCAGCTGTGTTCTGTGACTCCTTCAACCGCGCCGCAATCACTTGACGGATCTTACTCATCTTGACCCGCCTTTCACCGCCTACAATTGCAACACCTAAGGGCGCCGTAACACTAACTTCCGCTCTTATGTTGACATCACTGCGCGCCTCACAAGACTTTTTCAAAGCGCGCCCCGCGGGCGTAGATCCCATACCCGCAATGAAATCACTAACACTTGGGGTTCCCAATCCCTGAGTCGAAACTGCGCTCTTGTGTTCTACAGACTCTTTAGGACTCTCCTCAGCGCCATCTGGAGCTTCCTTCCTTGACTCACCAACACCAGCGCTCCCATGCCCCGCAGAAGGAACAGTAGCACCAGCTTCTTGCTGCGTAATTACCGCCAGCACCTGTCCCCGGGTCACAATCTCTTCGTCAGCAACACGTAACTCAGCTATCATACCGCTCACGGGCGCTGCTATTTCCAACGATGACTTATCCGTCTCAACGATAAAGAGCACTTCCTCGTCAGTGACAACATCACCAACTTTCTTCAATACCCTTACTGGAGCTTCTAATATAGATTCACCCCCAAGATTTTCGGCCTTTACCTCTACAGACTCACCCATAAGAAACCAGAACTACTACTATAACGACAGACTGGAGTGGAGTATACTCACCAGAATCCTCTAATGTCAAACACAGATCAGACGCTAGGCTCCAGGTATTTGCGCGATAGCTCTATATAGCTTTCCGCGGACTTTTGCAGATGTAAAATCTCCTCTTCCGACATTACACGCAATAGCTTTGCTGGCCTTCCTGCCCAAAGCTCACCAGACTTAATTACCTTACCTCGGGTGAGCAATGATCCGGCCGCCAACATACTGCCTTCTTCCATGATGGAGCGATCCATAACGGTGGACCCCATACCCACAAAGGCCCGATCCATCACAGTACAAGCATGCAAGATGCACCCATGCCCCACCGTAACAAATTTGCCGATTGCCGTCTTGCCATGTTCGCTATCAGTGTGAACAACAGTGTTGTCTTGTATATTAGTTCCTTCTCCCACAAATATTTTGTCTACGTCACCACGCAGCACCACTCCGTACCACACACTCACGTTTTTTCCAATGACCACATCACCGATAATAGAGGCATTGCTAGCGACAAATGCCGTCTTATCAACCCTGGGAGCAATACCATCATAACTTTGAAACATTCCCTACTACTCATCATCCTTTTAGCAGTAATCTATGCCAACCTTAACCGGCAATGACAAATAAAAGTCGAGGCAACAGCTAGATACACTACAAAAATGCCCTCTCTAGGGAACACTGAATGGGCCATCTTCGATCACGGCAGTAATATACCTGCTTGAAGAAGCAAAACACTAAATACACACAATAACCAAGCAAATTGCGTTCCTAATGCATAACAAACGCGAGTCATCAACCCCCAACTTATGTAGCTCTTGGCAACCAACTTGGTGCTCTATAACTTAAAAACAGGGGTGAAATGTCGGCTGGATCGTGCTCTCATAACTTATGAGCATCAACCCGGAGAACAGCCGTGTGCATGCGCGCTTACCTTATTTGCTGGCTTAACCAGTCAGCCACGGGTGCTGGTATCCCAAGGCATCTGTGAATTCGGAACAGACCACGTGTTACTTACTACGCTTTATAGCATTGAAATCGAACGCTTAATGTATAGTATCTGGGATACACAACACTAACAATCGTTCAACATCCAATCTTCCATACCCTAGTGGCGTGCTGCGGTGAACTAGTGTGCATAGCATTTAACCTTTGCCGAGGTGCAGTTAAAAGCCGGTATTTTCACATGCTCAATCACTAATGTGCGCATAAATGTGCCAATAGTCTCGGGCAAAAAAGTTTTTTATTGTTGATCATTACATATGCATAGTATAACTGCCCCAATTAATTTCCGTGGTTTTTTGTGACAGCACACCACAACAAAGTCCTTTTAAAATTATTGAAGGTTTGTTTCTGCGTCTTGACGCTTCTCATGCCGTGGAGTTCGTTTGCGATTTCCCGGCACGTAAGGGCGCCGCACATAGTCGTCTACGAATATGGGACACGGACCATATTGTTCGAGAGAGACATAGACACTCCAACTTCGGCAGCCTCTATGAGCAAGCTAATGACGCTATATATAGTGTTTCAACACCTAAAAGCCGGCAAACTAAGTCTCGATGACAGCTTAAAAGTTTCCGCAAACGCCGTACGAGCAGGCCCACCATCAGCTTTTTTCGAAGAGGGACAAATGGTAAAGGTGCATGACCTTATAATGGGCACCGCAGTCGCATCGGGAAACGATGCATCCATTACTCTTGCTGAGGGACTCTATAATTCACAGGAAGCGTTCGTAGATGAAATGAACAAGGTCGCACAAGAGCTGCATTTGACAAATAGCACCTTTAAAAACGCTACTGGTTGGCCTAACCTTAACTCCATGTCCGTGCGAGACATGCTAACTCTGGCTGTGCGCATGTTGCAGGATTTCCCAGAGTATTACTACTTCTTCGGAGAAAAGCAGTTTTCCTACAACGGGAAAACTCAGAAAAATTACAATGCACTTTTGAACTACAATAACATAATGGTAGATGGCATAAAGACCGGGCATACTCCCAGTGGTGACTACGGCATGATTGCCTCAGCACACCGGGACAATCGCCGCGTTTTAGTGGTGATAAATGGTTTAAAAACTGAGCTCGCGAGAGCATACGAAACAAAAAAACTCATCTTGTATGGGTTTAACAAGTTCGACATTCAGACAATATTTCACGCGGGCAGCACTGTAGGCACAATACCTATACAAAAACACGCGTTCGTTAAGCTTCCAGTACTAGTGACACAAGATGTTATTGTATCACATCCTAAAGATTTTCGGCATGAGGTAAAAGCTTTTATTTCCCCAAAGAGCGACCTCGATGTTCCTGTGAAAAAAGGGGAAGAGGTGGGAACACTGTTAGTAAAATCAGGGACACTGTCAGAGTATACCGTGCCTGTTTATGCCCTGAAAGGTATCAGCAAGCCTTGCAGAATTTGCGATCACCTAATGTCGCTTTACCACAAGGTGCGTTCGCTGTTCGCTCCGGATCAAGCAACGACCTAGCACCTGTCCTCTAGCGATCTTCTAGGTTTTTCACAAGAAATGATACGAGCTTCTCATCACTTAAAAGCTGGGTGGGAAGCTGTTCCTTAATCCTCTTTCCCTTAACGTATAAAACATAACATGGCACGCTACCATATCCCACACTTCGCAGGTAATCGGTAACTTCAGGATCCATTTTAGTCCAGGATGCCTGGACATACTTAACATTGTATGCGCGGAAAACTTCTCGCACTTTCTCTGAACCTATGAGAACCTCATTGGTCTTACATAGCAAGCACCACTCCGCACCCACGGCCACAAACACGTTTTCCCCAGCATCGAGCAGGCGCTGTAAGTTGGCACTTGAAAACTGCGTATCAACAGGGTCGGCAATGTTCGAAGGGTTTTCTGTAGCACTCTGACCTATATATATGGATGAGAAAACCAACATAGCCACCGTCAACAGCAACGCCACTCCCTGCGAGATCTTTCCTACCTCAGCAACACACCTAAGGAGCCAAATTAACAGTACCAGAGCCACTACCGAACAGAGCGCGGGAAACAACACGGCAACACCTTTCTGGCTAACAAGGACATGCAAAAGCCAGACAGAAGTCAGATACATGGGAAATGCCAGAAATTGCTTTAAATATTCTGTCCACTTACCAGGCTTAGGTAGCAGTGTTACAGCTCCCGGAACTAGCGCAAACATAAGATAGGGGAAAACTATTCCCAGCCCCATAAATTGAAAAACGAACAAAGAATACCAACCAGGCTGCAAGAGCGCCACACTCACTGCTGACACCATGAAAGGAGCAGCACATGGAGTTCCTATCACCGTTGATAGCACACCTGCCATAAAGCTCTCAACATATCTACCACCCATGGGGTTAGCCCTCCAAAAAGCCCCCAAATGCACTTCATACCACCCGGAAAAAGACAGACCCATGAGAAAGGTTATGTAGAGCAAGGCAGTCACCAGCATTGGTGACTGAAGCTGGTATCCCCAACCCAAAAAACTACCTGTGGCACGCAACACAAGCAATGCCCCAGTCAGGCACAACATGCTTAGCAAAACCCCAGCAGCATAGAAAAGGCAGTCCTGCACGACGCCTTCCCTGCCCTCTGTTCTCTGCCTGACCAATGACATTATCTTAAGCGAAAGAATAGGAAATACACACGGCATGAAATTCAGTAGAGCCCCACCACCAAATGCCAACAGAAACACATTCAAGAGCTCTGTATTCATACCCGTAATACTCCAAACACAACTTTTCTACTTTCTGCGGGCATAATCTGCTATCAGCCCTATCAACTCTCGGTCTATATTGTCCGGCACTTCTACTCTACCCACAATGTAGGAGTACAGAGTCTCATCATCTAGGTCCACGATGACCTCATAATTAGCCAGCTTCTCAGCCCTCAGTAGGTGAAGATTGTTACCGGCAAAGGCTCCGAGAAGTATGTCCATCTCCTTACACCCACGGTGTGCACTCCTATAAAACAACCTCCTTCTTGTCTCCACACTGGAAGCGCTACTCATAGGGATATACACACGCCACTCAAGCCACCACTCAGGAACTTTATACCTCACAATAGTGTTGTCAAGGATATAAATATGGTATAACATGCTCCTGATTTCAAGCTTGTTGAGTAGCCTTATGTCGTCCTTAGCGCGGGCTGTCGGCGCTTTCCAGGAGGGTTCATTCTACGTTGCCTCTTTCCTCCTCGTACTGTCCGTGGTGGTGTTTGTGCACGAATATGGGCATTACCTGGTCGCTAAGCTCTGTAGGGTTAAGATAGAGACCTTCTCTCTGGGATTTGGACCAGAGTTGTTCGGCGTTACTGACGGGGCTGGAACAAGGTGGAAGTTTAGCCTAGTGCCTGTAGGAGGGTACGTCAAGATGTTTGGCGATGCTCTAGGCAGCGCTATGACAGAAACAGAAAAGGCCTGTGCCTTGAACGAAAAACCACTGTGGCAACGAGCAGCGATAGCGTTTGCTGGGCCTGCAGCCAATTTTTTGTTTTCAGTGTTGGTTTTTTTTATCCTTTTCGGCACTAGAGGGGTTATGACCCCTGTGTCGGTAGTGGGCAGCGTTATGCCTGGCAGCACAGCTGAGATTGTTGGGCTTTCCGTGGGGGATCGGATAGTTGCGGTGTCCGGAAATCAGGTAACGTGGTTCGAGGAGATCAGGCACTTCATAGCAGGAAGCGAGAGTGACTACATAACCATTGACTTTGTGCGGGATGGCAAGCGGCACAATATTACACTTGGGCCGGACAACTGGACCAATGATTCTAGAAAGCTTGGTATTGCTGCGAGTACATCCCCGGAAGATGCAAAAAGGCGTCGATTAAGTGTGACGCGGGCTGCGACTGAATCGGTAGGTTGCGTTTACAGAATCATAAAAATAACGTTGATGGCCGTGGTGCAGCTTGTCACAGGAACAAGAAGTGTTGACGAGCTAGGTGGCCCAGTGCGGATAGCAAAGCACTCCGGCGAAGCAATAAGACAGCAGGAGGGGCTGCGTTTTGTGGGGTTGATCTCAGCAAATCTTGGGGTAATAAATCTGTTGCCTCTGCCAATGCTTGACGGTGGGTATGTTTTACAGTACGCGCTGCAGGGAATTTTTCGACGCAAAACTTTTGATCCTAGGTACTGCAGTATAGTGATGGCAGTGGGTTTTGTACTTCTGGTATCCCTAATGGTTTTTGTAACCTTCAATGACGTGAAGAGCATTTTGAAATGAGGCATATGAGATACTTTTTTGTTTTTATGTTCTGGGCCGGTTTTTGCTTTAATGCTGTCACGGGCGAAGCTGCACCTGTGACAAAGATTCGCGTTGAGGGAAATGAGCGTGTTGATGCCGGGACGGTTGAATTCTACGCTAAGACAGCTTTGCCAATGGAAGCTACGGAAGAAAACATTGATGCCATAATAAAACAGATACATGCCTCTACGCTGTTTGTGACAGTAGATGTAACGGTGGAAGATGACACTCTGGTGATCTCCGTCAAAGAGCGCCCGATAGTGCGGGAAGTAAAGGTAACGGGGAACAGTGAGTTTAGTAATAAAGATCTGGAGAACGATCTGTTAAGGATCAGGAAGTTGAGCGTCTTTTCAGAAGGCAAGTTGCAACGTGATATAGCTAATCTGCGTGCATTGTACCACGGGCGCGGCTTTTTGAATGTGCACATAGACTATATGGTAAAATCTGCACCGCAAAACACTGTTGACGTAATAATTAAGATAAAAGAAGGCGTGGCCGCTCGCATCGGCAACATCAGAATCGTGGGAAATAGTGCATTCTCTGAGAACGTGCTGCGCGGGATACTGGCTTCACGGGAACGGGTGATAACGGACCTTATGGGTTATTTTAGTAACAGAACAAGGCTTCACACAGAGCGGTTATTGGTGGATCAATCGCTGCTCAGGGACTTTTATACGAGTCGTGGATATTTGGACTTTAAGGTCCGTTCAGTGGTGACTGAACTGGATCCCACGAAAACGCGAGCTACTATTGTGTTTTCTGTTGAAGAAGGTAAGAAGTACACTTTTGGCAAGGCATTCGTGGACATTGACGACAATCCCGCTGAAAAAGCAAGTGTGGAAAAGCGTCTGACTGGCATGCTCTTGATGCGCGAGGGGGAAGTCTTCAACTTGGCGCTGGTGGAAAAAACTGCTGCACTGTTAACCGCGTATCTTAAAGAAAAAGGCAATTTGTTTGCTTCAGTACAGAACGATTTTGAAGTTCGCGATGATGTCGTTGATGTGAAGTACAAAGTAGTTCTCGGGCAGAGTGTGTATATTCGAAAAGTTAACATAATAGGAAACACACGAACTCAGGATTTGGTGATAAGACAGAAGCTAACCTTTTCTGAAGGCGATATCTATAGCTCTTTCGCACTACACAATACTCGAAGAAAGCTGCTTAACCTTGACTTTTTTGAAACCGTGGAGATGGACACAGAAAAGGTGACTGAAAATACTGTGGACATTAATATAAAGGTAAAGGAGCGCGGTACGGGCTCGTTTGACATCGGGGCTGGTTTCGCGCCGGCCAGTGGGTTGGTCGGGAAGATAAGCATCAAGGAACGGAACCTGCTGGGGACTGGCAAGGTTGTAAGCTTTGATCTGATGAGATCGATGACTGGCTTGTCGGCTGCGTTGGATCTTTTGACCCCGAATTTCTTGGAAAGTGACGTTTCTCTAGGAGTGGGAACGTTCTATAACAGTCATGGTGCTGCGGGCAAGAAGAAACTTGGTGGCTTGTACACGCAAGATTCACCTTTCAGTAGCACAAACGCCGGGTTTTCGACTAGGCTCACTGCGAGCGTAACTGATCGTGTGGCAACATCACTGCAGTACTACTATAAGTACCATAGTGTGCATAACATCGGGATAAATGCTTCCCGATATATAAAGGAACAAGAAGGTGAACACTTTGATTCATCGATAGGTTATGGGGTCATTTACAGCAGTTTGGACAGTGCTTATATGCCGCGGAGTGGTGTATATGCGCGGTTGAATCAGTCCCTGTCGGGGATAGGAGGCAATCTGCACTATGTGAAAACGGAGGCTTCAAGTTCGCATCTGTACAACGTGTTTAAGAAAATCCACCCGGATTTGATCTTAAAGGTGAAACTTACTGGTGGCTATGTGTTCGCCTATAAAGGACAGCATGTAAAAATAGGACAAAGGTTCTTCATAGGAAGCAACGAAATACGCGGTTTCTCTTCTACGGGGATTGGGCCGCGGGATAGTGTAACTCTCGAGGCACTTGGCGGAAAAATGTACTACAGTGCAACAGCGCAATTTGATTTTCCTGTAGGGTTGCCAGAGAATCTTGGTATACGTGGGTCGGTGTTTTGTGATGTAGCAAGCCTATATGGCCTAGACTATGCAGATACAGATGGATATAAGACTAGTACCCTACCAAGGGTGTCGATAGGGTTTGGTTTTTCTTGGAGGTCACCTTTTGGCCCTATAAGAGTCGATTTTGGCTTTCCTCTAGTAATGGAGAAGTTTGACGTACGAGATACAATGAGAATCACAACGGATACGGGGATCTAGCGATGCGGGTAACAACATGGGCGGCGCAGTTGTTGGGTGGGCTGCTTATTATGATTTTAGTGCTCAATTCTACGAGCGGGCACTCTGTTGAGAATGGGAGCAGATATTTGCTTTTCGTGGACGCAGAAAGGGTATATGGGGAAGCACTGGTGGCGAAGGATATTAGGGCCCAAGTTGACCGGAGAAGAACAGAAATAACGGGTGCTTTTTCACGGAAAGGCCAGGAACTACAAAAACAAGAAGCTGAGCTGATAAAGAAGAAAAATATTTTGAGTACCGAGGCTTTTGAGAAAAAGGTAGCGGAGTTTCGAGCTGAAGTGGAAAAGGTCAACCGCGATGCCGAAGGCAAGATGTCAGAGCTAGAGTTAATGTATAACAATGCGCTCGGTCAGGTATACGAGAAGATACAACAGGTAACCAAAAGCATTGCTGAAGATGCGGGAGCAGGGCTGGTGCTATTTATGGCGCGAGGACAGGCTCCTTATGTAAGCGACAGTGCCGATGTAACTGACAAGGTTTTGGAAATTCTGAATAAGGACATGTCTCGCGTGAGTCTTGGAGATTAGGTAATGCAGCTGGATATCCAACAGATTATGCGGCTGCTGCCTCATACTTTTCCGTTTTTACTTGTCGACAGGGTGTCAGACTGCAATCCTGGAAGGGATATTACCGCAGTGAAGAATGTGTCGATAAATGAGCCGTTTTTTGAAGGCCACTTTCGGGATAATCCCATAATGCCAGGAGTATTGATAATAGAGGCTATGGCTCAGGCTTCCATGCTTTGCATCGTTGGAGACACTCCCAAAACTGAAACGGCAAGTCGTGGCGTTTATTTCATGGCTATAGATTCGGCGAAGTTTCGGAAAGTTGTGACTCCAGGAGATGTGCTGGTGCTCAAATCATGTGTGGCACATCGAAGGGGAAGGAGTTGCAGATTCGAATGCAAAGCATTAGTTGAAGATGCAGTAGTTTCGGAAGCTCAAATTCTCGCAATGTTGACTGAATAGTTGTTATGGTCTGAAAATGAACACAAAAGTTGCCCTTTTGTCAGTTTCTGACAAGGATGGAGTGGTAGATCTCGCTCGGTTTTTAGTACAGAATGGATATAGCGTCGTTTCCACAATGAATACTTGCGCATTATTACGACAGGCAAGCCTACCAGTGCTGGAGATTTCTCAGTACACTGGACATCCTGAAATAATGGATGGTCGCGTGAAGACTCTGCATCCTAAGATTTTTGCTGGGATTTTGAGCAACCGTAGCACGCATACTCGCGAGGTCGAGTCGTTGGGTATAGATGCGATAGACCTGGTGGTGGTGAATCTCTATCCGTTTGTGAAATGTCTGAAGAAAGGAAGTTCCTCTGAAGCGGAGCTTGTGGAACACATAGATGTGGGTGGGGTTTCGCTGCTGCGCGCCGCCGCAAAGAACTTTCAGCACGTCACCGTTATATCTTCAACACAAGATTATGGGGCGTTAATTTGTGAGCTTACCGAAAACAATGGAGTAACATCACCTGAGTTTAGAAAAAGAATGGCTGCGAAAGCTTTTGCAGTTACCTCGGCATATGACGCACACGTTTATGGCTGGCTGTCCACCGACCTTGACATGCTGCCTGAGGAAATAGTACTCTGTGGCACAAAGGTGCATGACCTACGCATAGGGGAAAATCCCCATCAAAAGGCGGCGATTTACGGCATGGGAACAGAAGCGCTGCCAATAGAGCGGCTCCATGGAAAACAACTAAGCTATAACAACATCGTTGATATCGAAGCTTCGATCAAGATAGTAAGCGACTTCGACATGCCTGCAGCGTCAGTGATAAAGCATGGAAATCCGTGTGGAGCTGCCATATCCAGTGCGGGAATTGAAGACGCTTACCACAAAGCAATATCTTGCGACCCTCTCAGCAGTTTTGGAGGAATAATAGCATTAAACAGAACTGTAACCATGGAAATCGCTAATGCGCTTAAAGACATATTTGTAGAATCCATAGTGGCACCAGATTTTGATCAGGAAGTCCTAACTGCTCTCAGTTCGAAGAAGAACCTGCGCATCGTCAAGTATACCCCTTGTTACGGAGGAAAGTTTGTTTTCAAGAGCGTTTTACGTAATGGCATGTTACTTCAGGAACGCGATAACAGCGCAGTGGGTCTTGAAGATATGACTCTGGTCACCAAGACTTACGCCACACAAGAGAGCTTAGAAGATCTACTTTTTGCGTGGCGGGTCTGCAAACATGTACGCTCCAACGCAATTGTAATTGCGCGGCAGGGACGTGCTATTGGAGTAGGTGCCGGACAGATGAGTCGCGTTGACAGCGTAGAAATAGCTATAAAGAAAGCAGGTGATTGTGCTGGGGCCGTCATGGCTTCTGATGCATTCTTCCCTTTCGCTGACGGAATACAGTGCGCAGCGGACGCAGGAATAGTCGCTATAGTGCAACCTGGCGGTTCCATCAGGGATGACGAAGTAAAGGAAGCTGCGAACAACAGCCACATTTCCATGTATTTCACCGGGACTCGTAGCTTCTGCCATTAGGGTATAACACAAATTCTCAGGGGTTATTCCCAATTTTTGTCATCGCATCGCGTGTGTACAAGTACATTGAATATACCGCGGTAGCTGCTGCGAGAAACAAACATATTTCGCCGATGCAAGCTGTGAACTCACAATCCAAAATCAAGGTAGAAATCGCTAGAATCTGAATAAAGGTCTTTAATTTCCCCATATCACTAACTGGAACACTGATGTTTGCAGCCACCAGAAATTCCCTCATACACGAGACTAATACCTCACGGCACACTATAGCTACCACAAGTATCACCGACAGGCCAGAAACCTTACCTGTGTAAACTAGCATCACTAAAGTCGATAAAACTATGAGCTTATCAGCTGCGGGGTCAAAAATCCTGCCAAACTTGGACTGTACCCCCCACATGCGCGCCAAGTATCCATCAAAAAAGTCAGTAATAGCCGCGGTGACAAAAATCACGAGAGTTAAGTATTGCGCCCACAAATAGTCAAGGTAAAAGCTCGAAACCACAGCTGGTATTGCTAAAACCCTGAATATGGTCAACAAATTGGGAAAGATCTTCCTCAAGCTACTACCCTACCTAATACACAGTCCACTCTCCACGTCAGGATATTACAACAACTCTGAACTTCAAAGTAATAATGAAAAACCCTGAACTAGCATTCTGGTATGACATACCCCGCTTGCATACTACAACGCAAAAAAAACAACCCTCAGTCGGCCCAAACACACCATTGTGTATTGCACCAAGAATATCTTAATTATTTTATATCACTAATGCACAATGTAGGGCATAAGGCCGCTAATCCGAAACAACAAAGTATGACTAGCAGGGGCACCCCAAATTCTTTGGTAAAATAACTAAAGACGTAGCGCAACAACCTTGGCCTATTCGAATGTTAGACTACGTAAAAAACAGACAAACCCTATAGATAACGCCCATACTTCCGCCACATGTTGGTAAATGCTGATGCGGATAACTAACTGAACGTTATTACCAAAGTATCGCAAATAATCAAAAGGGCCTTTTTCATTTGCATACTAAAACCGTTACTTGTACCATGTTCGCTGTTTTTGCGTCGCTGTGTATGGTCTCTATCAACGATAATAACCGCGAAGCGTGCCACGGGTGGCTGCTTATTGGAGTCCACTCATTAGGTATCTCTGGGATTCTTTCCATCCTCATAGTTTTCCTGAGGGTGCCGTTTTTCAAGTCCATGGTCAGTAACGCAGACAGACTTTTTGATCTATCTCTAGTAATCCATGTTAACTGTTCTGTCCTAGTGTGGCTTTGCGCGATGTCGTCACTGCTGATTAGTATGACCTACAACAAAAGATCCAAGTATGTAAATTACATTTGGACTATATCAGCAGTGGGAAGCATAATAATGGCGCTATCCGCGGTCAGTAGGAACGCAGTTCCCATTAAAAGCAATTACATTCCAGTAATAGACAACACTACCTTCTTTACGGGACTAGCGCTGTTTTTTGCTGGGGTGGTACTCAACACATCACCGTCGGTTTTGCGCACAAGCTCGCTGCGTGCTTCTCCAACATTGGCCGGCATATATGGCATATCTGCCATGCTCTCTGCGGTGTTGATATGTTTCATTTCTGCGCATGCAGTTACAGTTTCGGGGGCAGATAGACTGCAATTTTATGAACAGATATTCTGGGGCGCTGGACACCTATTACAGGGCGTTTTCAGTCAAACATTCTTGGTAGTTTTGCTTCTGGAAATTGGAGAATGTCGATTCGCCAACAGGTATTTACTGAGCGCAGTTTTTCTCATCAATACTGCATCTGTTGTTATAGCATCCGCAGCACATCTCGTGCATCCATCAGATTTTGACGCCCTGGCCACGTTTTTTACGTGGCATATGAGAATAGCCGAAGGAGTAATCCCTCTGTTCCTAGTATTTTTCACTATAGCCAATCTAAGATTGCTACTGAAACTGGACAATAGGCACCTATTATATTCTTCTGCCATTTTTATTTATGGCAGTATACTTGGAGTTTTGAGCATACACGGGACGGTTACGATACCCGCCCACTATCATGGATGCGTCGTAGGAATGACAGCAGCATTCATGGGGTTCATTTATTCCCTGCTGCCAAAGTTAGGATATGAAGCAGTATCACTACGCTGGCGAAATGCGCAGCTGGGGTTATATAGCGCTGGACAGGTCTTACACATAACTGGCCTTGAATTGCTTGGGGGTTATGGAGCACTACGCAAAGTCACCCACATTCCTGATGCGGCATCAAAGCTTGCAAAGCATTGCTTTTCATTCGGCGGAGCACTAGCAATCTTAGGTGGGTCATTATTCATTCTGCTCACCCTGATTTGCATATACAAAAACAAAGCACGCACGTCCAAAGTTGGGCTGTAGCGCACAACTGATTATTAGAACAAAACAGAAACTCAACTACTGTTCGGTGCAACAATGCACACGCGCAGTTCGGTGACTGATGCTTATGGCATTCTGCATCTATATCTATAGCTCGTCTATAACTCATTGAATGCTGTCACGCAGTTAACCTTCTTGCACACCAACTCGTAACGGCAGACACCGTTAGCAAACTCAGGGTTCTGGTCGAAAACAAGAAAACCATTGGTGTGCTGCGTGGAAATAAAAAGAACAGCAAAAGTCGTTATTCGTTAATGATTGGTTCGACGCAGTAATAAGGAAAGGTACATATACCACAAAACCAGCGGGTTACCATGCAATGCCACAACTTTCGTGTAGAAACGCAATTAACTCTTGTCCCTCCCTCTGAGAAAACATATATAACCACCCGCCCACACTGCAGCCAATATAAACCATGTAAGGGCGTACTGAAGGTGGTCATTCCTGACTTTTAGTGGTGCATTGCACTGCAGGCCAGCAAAAACCGCAGTATTATCTCCCCACACTATACATGGCTGCAGCGACTTTCCAAGCGTTCGAGACATATGCTCGATATCGTACCAAAACCAAAGATTTCCTTGTGCATCGTTTGAGGCTACCCACCTTGAAGTGTTCTTCAATTTGCAATACAAAATGCCTCTTACCGACACTTCGCCCTCTTTATTGTCATCAGGAAAAAACTCCCCAAGAAACGTGCCTCTGTTAACCAAAATATACCTACCATCTGTCAATAACATGAGTTGCACCCAATAGTAACCATTCTTGCCGGCAAAAACACGGAAAAACGGCTGTTGAAACGCACCTAACAATTTAACCCTTGAATACGCAAAGCTGCGAATATCAGTTCCCGGCAGCGCGATTACCGCAGTCTCCATACGAGTTTCTATCAATATCTTTTCCTGCAAGCGTGCAAGCTGCCATATGCCGAGCGCTAGTAATGCTGTGAACGGTAGTACACCCCCACAAATTTTACATAGAAGTCTATACTTCACTGCCCTATTACCATCCTATAACATATTAGCCCCGCATATGGCTTAAAAGTGCCATCCATCTTGCTCTGCACAACTACAACTACACGTCCACTTGTAGAAAAATGCATGGACATGATATAGACCCTAGCACAAACATCTCGAATATGTCTTTGATTTGCTCATGAAAGGGATTAATACTTTTTGAGTTTTTGCCCGTTACAATGGGGACAGTGAAGTTGTGCCTGTGTTTGTTTTATGACCAGTGGTGAATCAGTAGTCTTGGGAGCGCGAGTGATGTCTCAGTTTGGGAAGATGTTGATGGTTGGCGCCATGGTCGTCTCCTGCCTTATCAGCTACGTGCACGCTTCCGAGAACGAAAGCGGTAGGCATCTCCTAATTAGGGATGTCGAAAATATGAAGAAGAACAGTTACACACGACAGGACTATCGGGACTTTATCGTAAAGTGCAATGCCAGGGGGGTTGCCCCCAATTTTGTCAAAGAATTTGGCGATAACTTCTACGGGGCTGATTTCAGCGAGCTGGATATGAGGGGTGCAATCTTTGAAGGAGCCAATCTGGTGCACACCAATTTCAAACACAGCAACATCTCCAGCACCGTATTCGCAAACTGCGACATGCGCGGCGCGGATTTTTCCAATACAGATCTGAATAAGTCCCGTTTTGAAAATGTTGATCTGCGGTTTTCTAATCTGTCTCTTGCAGATTTGAGTGGAGTGAAAATTACATCGTCCAATCTGGGAAACACGCTCTTTATCGGTTCGGATATGCAGGAGATCACGTTTCAGGAGGTTACCGGAGAGCTGGCTAATTTTTCAAATGCCGAATTACCTTCTGCATCTATAAACAAGACTTCTTTCCACAAAGCAAATTTTCAAGACGCAGATGCTAACAGAGCAACTATTCTGGATAGCGACCTGTCAAATGCCAACCTCCTGGGAGCAAATCTGCAGGGAGCCTTGATACAACATTCTTTGTTGAAAAACTCGCTTATGTACGGAGTGAACTTGAACTTTGCAGATTTAACCGGCAGTGATCTCAGCAACACTAACTTGGAGTTGGCCAGCATACGCTCTGCAAGCTTGCGAAAAACTAATTTGAGCCATGCAAATATGCATGCTGCAGATGTATACCACTCTGATATGCGTGACACAGATTTTAGCGGGGCAATAATGAACGGAGCCGTCTTCGCTGGAGTAAATCTGAACAATGCCATAATGCATAAAGCCGTCATGGAGGGAATATCAATATCAGAGTCTATGCTGCAGGAAGCGGATCTTCGCGAGGTGTCTCTAGATTCTGCGAAAATTTCAAGCAGCCACATGCGCTTTGCTATCCTAAATGGGGCTACAGTGCGAAATACGGATATAAGTCGGACTGACTTTCAATATGTGTCACTAAACAATGCTATGTTTGAGGGGGTCACCGCTTCTGATACTGACTTTAGCGGCTCTTCAGCAAGCAATTTCCGTGTGTTAAAGTCAGTATATAGCGGGATCAATGCTGCAGATACCAAGTGGGATGACTCGATCTTGAAAGATGTAATCGTTTACAACAGCAAGTTTGGAAAGGCAAAATTCCAGGGAAGCACTTTTGACAGGGCTAGCTTCGTGGAAAGTGACATGACTGGAGTAAACTTCGCAAAATCCGCCTTTCTCGGCTCAAGCGTCCACGGAAATAAGCTTGCTGATGCCGTGTTTGATAATTGTACGTTCAAGAACACAGTGATGATGGATAATGGCGTAGTAGAGCCGGGAGGAACTTTGAACTCCATGGATGACATACACGAGTTGCTGCAGACCGACAGTGTTCTGAGTGTGAATTATTCCTACCTGGATTTCAGCGGTGTGAGCTTCAGTGATGTTGACTTTTCTGACTCCATACTTGCAGGAGTAAAGTTTAGAGGTTCGCACCTGGAAAATATAAATTTTTCTAGGGTCAATCTGTCATTTGCTGACTTCAGTGACGCAATTGTCAGAAACGTAAACTTCACCGACGCAACCTTGCACGGAACCACCCTGCCTCAACAAAGCCCAACACAGTAATCACCAGCAGCGGCCATATCGGATCAACGGCGTAATGCGGACGTGAAGCTGCCTCGTACCTCCGGCTTACAACCACTTGCACCATCTAAGCAACATTTATCCGTGCATGGTGCGCCAAATCAAGAAAGGTAAACCGATCCCTGGTAACAAACGCAATGTCGGCAATTCTATTATACTTTTCTGTAGACCATCCCACATGCTCAGGCACATTTGGCGCACCCAGATACTTAAAAATATCCTTCATACGGGCGACGTCATGGACCTTGGTGTCGACAATATCAGATATCTGCCCCCACTTTTCGCATATGGTATTGTTCAAATGTTCGGCTTTCTCAGAATCTATGGACTTTTTAGACAGCGTAGCGCAAAACTCATCCACAAAGCACTCTCTAAAATACTTCCGCAGAGTATCTGCAGCAAGAAGGGTTGCGTGCAGCTTCGGCCTGGAACTGCAAATGCTTTTCTGCAGTTTTGCCATGCACATAGTTGCCACTCCAATGCGCTCACCGTGTAAAAAACTGTGATTATCTAAAAGCTCTGTTGCGCTAGCTACAATGTGCTCCCCCTGACTTGCAGACTGACTACCACCGACTATAAGCATACCAATACCAGATAAGATCAGGGCCTGCATCAAAACCATAGTAGCCGTCCTATCTCTATGTACTAATCCCTGATAATTTTCCAGCAGGGCTCTAGAGCAAGTGTCCGTTATGTCAAACGGTACTTCACTATATGGAGTCCCCAACAGCAAGTGTGAAATCCACCAATCTGCCTTTACTGTAGCTCTACAGATGAAATCAGCAAACCCGCTGTTTATCATCCTTTGCGGTGCATTACTCAGCACCCCCACATCCATATAAATAGCTTGTGGCAACTTAGCGGGAAGCGACTTCTTTATGCCGTTCTCCATAGTTATCGAAGCCGTGGGAGAGGCATATCCATTCATTGATGGAGCCGTGGGAAACGACACATATTCCTTCCCCTCGATGAAGCTAGCATATTTGCACATGTCATTAATCGAGCCACTACCCAGTGCGACTATGAAGTCAGAATTCCTCGATACTTTCCTAATGCTATCGACAAGGTACTCTGAAGCGTTATACTCGCCTTGGATGATGTAGTGATCCATAGACTGCACGGTAGATGAATCAAGCAAACGCACGGTATTCGAATCCGCAACGAGAAACCCTCTTCCTGGGTGCTCCGTAATAACATCGGGAAGATTCGAAAAAAACTTGTCGCTCACATGCACAGAACGCGCTACGTACTCAGCAACCCCGCCATGTCCACTTGCAGCCATGGCAGGCATGGCCATATCCAAAAACTCAGTAGCCATAACAAATACGCCGACAGATGCGACCAGTATACAACCTCCCCCCAGCAATAGCAAACGTGCTGCGCTCACTCTTGCCGCGTATGCCGTCTAAGGCACTGAGGCTGTCCTCCCATGTTATAATCAAAAATTTACCAAACATCCGCCAACATTGCCACAACCTGGTTGACGAGCGGGGTATTCTGCATGATACTGAACCCTTAGAAAGTAACTTCGGGAAAAGCTTGAGTCCGTTAGAGCAGTTTAGGGTGGTGAAATTGCTTGAAATTCCTACCCCGTTTGGTGGTTTGGACGTGAGTTTTACCAACTGCGCCCTTTTCATGGTCTTAGCATCGTTGGTGTCTGTGGCCCTACTCCTCTTGGCACTGCGTAAGAGTTCCTGTGCTTCGCCGAGCCTTTCTTACACTGCTGTGGAGCTTATCTACGACTTCGTTGCGGATGCCATAGAAAGCAATGCTGGGCCGGCGGGGGTGCGGTATGTGCCTCTAGTTCTGACGACATTTTTGTTTGTGCTTGCCTGTAATTTGATTGGCATTCTCCCCTTTGGGTTTACCGCCACTAGCCATATATCGGTAACATTGGCGCTGTCGATGGTGGTATGTGCTGGGGTAACCGTGATAGGCTTCAAACATCGAGGTCTGCATTTTTTAGAGATATTTTTGCCACAAGGCACACCCATGTGGCTCGCGCCCATGATGGTTTTCATAAAACTCTTTGCATACCTGGCACGTCCTGTGAGCCTGGCGATTAGGTTGGCTGCTAACATGATAGCGGGGCATACAATCATAGCTGTCATTGCGGAATTTGTGTTGAAAATGCATCCGGTGCTCGCGCCGTTGCCGTTTGCCTTCATAATGGTGCTAATTGCGTTCGAGATTTTCGTCGCAGTGCTGCAGGCCTATATTTTCACCGTCCTGACGACTGTGTATTTAGCCGATGCCGTGACGGAACACTGAAGTAATCCATCTTTAAAATATGTCCAACAAAAAAGTGCGGCTAGTGTACACGTGACCTGTGTGAATATGAACACATGGGTCTGGTCGCGCCTTGTATTGCACGAATCGCGAAGCGAAAGGTTAATTACTAATTGACTTCATGCGGCCATATAATATAATCTGCATAATTGAAATTTGCACTGGTGGTGGTAATGGACTCTCTTAGGTTTGTTGCTGTTGGGCTGAGCGTCCTCGGCATGGTAGCGTCCGCTTTGGGTGTAGCTGCTGTTTTCTCTTCCATGCTGAATGGTATTGCTCGCAATCCAGAAACAGAGGACAAATTGAAGAAGTATGTCTACACAGGGGCTGCCTTGGTCGAAGCAATGGGTCTGTTCTCGTTCCTTTTGGCTTTACTGTTGATCTTTGTTGCTGGCTAGACTTGCATGGACGTAGTCCCTCAACTTGATTTCTCTCTCTATCCTTCGCAGGTCTTTTGGTTTTCTGCTGCGTTTCTGTCGCTGTATTTTGTGGTGAGAGGCGTAGTTTTACCGAAAATACACAAGGTAAATGCGGGGAGAGTTGCGATACTTGACGAGGGTGTTGAGATGTCGGAGCGTGCCTATGAGAGAGCGCAGAGTGAGCTACTGAAACAAAAGGTTGCGCTAGAACGTGCAGAAATGGAGACGCAACGGTTATTAGAAAAGGCACAGAATGAGCTGGACGAGATAAGGTGGTGTGTGTTCGCTATGCTCGAAACCGAGTTGGAGGAGTTGTATGGGGCTACCGAAGAAAACTTGGAACGCATTGCACAGGTTGAACGGGAAAACTTGATGGGGCTGGCCGCGGAGGTTGCCCATGCGTATTGTACAGCAGTGTGTGGTGTAAGAAAAATACAAAAAGAGAGGCTTCGGGTGCTGGTCTCTAAGGTGTACGGAGGTAGATAATGATGGATAGTGCGCATCTGGTTGTTGATCTTGCCTTTTGTGCGGGAGTCGTTTTGGCTTATAAGGGTGCACGGCGTGCCATAAAGGGGTTCCTTGAGACTCGGAGACGGAAAGTCGAACAAGAGGTGAATCGGGGGCCGGAACTGACGAGGAAGCTAGACATACTGCTTGCGGGTGTTGCAGCAAAGAGCGCCGAAGTAGATACTCTGGTAGCGGAAGTGTTGCGACGCGCGGAGGACAAGTACAGGTCGATGTTGCAGAAAGGGCGTGAGGAACTTGAGCAGCTCGTTGAGGAACAAATCAACATGGCCACGGAACGTATAGAGCTCCGTGTGGAGGGGTTTGTCAGAACGTTGCGGATGGCAGCGGTTGATACTGCTGTCGATGCCACGCGCGGCTACCTGCGCGAGGAGCTGGAGAGCAAACCTGTCGAAGGAAGTGGAGAGATAACAAGTTTCTCTGACGATGAGGGCGTCATCAAGAAGCTGCATTAGTGTTGTTTGTACCTGAACAGCGTCTGGTGGGTGGGTTGTCAAGATGGGGCGTTAGCTGACAGAAAGAGACCTCTTTGTCATTGCTTGATCTGCTATTAAGAAGCCGAAAGAAATATCGAATAAACTGTTTGTCGGTGGACGACGGAAGTATCCGATCCGCAGATGGAAAGCACTTGCACGACGATATAATTTATTGATGGATTGTGGTTAAGAAAAGTGGCGCTGGAAGCAAGTTCTTAACTGCGTCACTCGGCGAAGGCGACCACGACACAGACCGGGGACTTAAGAAGCAAGCCAGAACTCGTGTGGCGCATCACAATAGTATCCCTCGCTAAGTGTTGTATTTAACAAACGGAAGCGCTTTTAAACTAATTATCGTTATGCATTAACAAGAAAACTGTGGAACATACCTAGGAAGGCTGCCAAAACTCACTGGTATCTACTACTTTTCCACAAGTAAAAACTCGATCAAATACGACGGGGGCGCACATATTTCCTTCTAAAAATACACACACATTCCTGAAGTTTTGAAAAAACATAGCCTCACAGCTCCTATTGAGACTCTCTAAACCGAAAAATACGACGTTGACATATCCAATACGACTGACCAGCATTCAGTAAATTCAACTGCTCAACCTGGCCCGTGCAAGGGTCCAAACCGCCACAGCATAACCCCCTATCCTGCAGTTCGATTAAGTTTGAAGAAGATTCTCCTAGAACAACTACCGCTCGCCGCGGGGGTTACAACCCAGTGCTGTTCTAAGACGAAAAAACACCTACCACTTTTAAGCTCAGGGTGCTAAGACAAAATCACCCGCAGCTAGCAGCTCCCGTGAACTGCTCAAAAACGTAGAAACTTTTACAACAGGAAACATTAATAAGCGCAGCACTCCCTTAAGGTCATACTGCCACCCATCTACGCCAAGAATCATGGTTATAACGTGGAGTGTGATTCAACGTATTGCCTAACAAACAAGAATACCTGCGAGAGCTTCACCGCAATGTGTGCCAACACATGGTACTTGCTTTGTGCCACTGAGAGAACCCCTAGATCACATGTCATCATAGGCTAAGCCAGCCAAAAAATTATGGATGCCACCGGCTACGTCTCTACCTTAGTTATTATCCAACGGAGAACTTTCTCAACGCTGCTATGCGTTCTGTGCTGTCTTTTTATTTGGGTGCTACCGGAAAAAGTACGCGCTATCAGCATAGCCGTGCCTACCGCTGCAGAAAACTCCGGACGTCCACCATATTCTTGCCACATACCCTTTATGTGAAACGGGGCACCAATCCTCACTTGCCTACCGAGAACCGCCCCGGCAATTTCTTTGATGCCAGTTAACTTACTACATCCCCCAGTAATGACCACCTTGCCTACCACATCCTTATGCTCGTCTATACGGCACTTTACAAATTCCAAGATCTCTTCAACACGCGGCCGTATGATGTTGGCAATGTCCAACCTGGCGACACACTGCGTCTCGCCATCCATATTCTCAATCTCTACGGAGTAGTTTTTATCCGCCGAAGTCTGCACCGCACTCCCGTGTAGCATTTTTATGCGTTCTGCATCTCTAATGCTAGTACAGATACCGTACGCAACATCCCTAGTGATATGAATACCACCAAACGGGATGCTATCCGCATGGACAAATTTTCCCTTATAGAAGAACCCCATGGAAGTGTAATGCCCTCCCATGTCTATAACCAAGGTACCCAGCTCGCGTTCGTCCTCTGTTAGGCACGATATTCCAGATGCGTACGACTCTGCAACACATCCCCCCATACTAAGGTTGCTCACAGTAATACTATTCTCTATGTTATACAGTGCCGTCTTCGACACTGTGACAGCATGCACATCAGCTCTAAGCTGCTTACCACAGAGTCCGGTGAGGTCCACCACGTTGTTCAAATCGTCCAAATGATAAGCAAGTGGCACGTTGTGAATAACTATATCTTCTCCCCTGAACTTCTCATAGGTCTTTAGCATTACTCTCCCGATGTCACGCCCAGAAATTTCCCTTACATTCGATGAAACTTCATTAGAAACACTGAAAGATCTGACACCACACCCCGCTACGCTAACGTAAACCTGACTAATCGTCTGTGCCGATACCTGCTCAGCAAGGTCTATACTAGATAATATCGAACTCCCAGCACTGTGCTTATTAGCAATTGCACCACCGTTGATTCCCTCTGATGCCTTATGACCAACACCCAAGATTTCTGGTATACCCTCGCTATTTACCCTAACCACAAGGCATACCATCTTCGTAGATCCCATGTCGAGAACTGCAAAAACGCTCCTCCTGGGCTCCGTAATAACCGCAGAATGCAACAACCTTGTCCTCTTTATAAACAGCTGATATACCCGGGTAGGTACTACCGCATATTATATAGTTATGGAAACATATCAAGCATTTTCCTGCACCTTGAAGATTCTTCTACCGTAACATATACCGATCCGTAATACTGTGTAAAAGAATATAAGAACAGGTATTATTTCCAGCCTTCCTAGTAACATTATAATACAGAATACTACCTTTGCTCCAGCGCTAAAGCCGGCAAAATTTCCTGCAGGGCCGACGATTTCACCAACCCCAATGCCAGTGTTAGACAGTATAGCGGTCACAGAAGTAACTACTGCAGCAAAGTCGTATCCACCCAGTGCTATAAATGCACAAGTTACACACAATATGCCAGACATAAACACAAAAACTACGAACGCCTCTTGATGTTCAGCACGTTTGCCGTCATTCCTTGGAGAAACCAATTCTGCCCCGCTCATCACGCCACGAATATATTCGAAAACGAAGCGGAATAGTCGATGCAACCTGTGAATCTTGAGCCCGCTATTAGTGGAGCCGGAACATCCCCCACAAATTGTTAACACTACACCGAATACTGAGATAAAAATCCAACCGCTGTAATCTGCATTACTGTAACCAGTAGACGTACTAAGTGAAATTATTGTGAAAGCCGCATACCTGAGCGCTTCCCAGACCGTGAGCCCTGCAGTATTACCGCTATACAAGCTTATAGTGCTTATAATTACACTAAGCACAATCACTGCAAGATATGAAAGGTACTGTGAGCTGTGAAACTTTCCATCTAGCAACACCTGCAAATACGCTACCAATGGGCAGGACGCTGCAAGCATAAACACCATAGCAATGATCTCTATTTTAATGTTGTTAAAGTGCTTTATGGAGTCGTCGTAGTTGGAAAAACCGCCCGTTGATACCGTGGTAAAAGCGTGGCAAATCGCGTCGAAAGTAGACATTCCAGCTACCCTGTAGGACAGCATACATAGCACCATCAGCGATAGGTACACACCCACAATGCAGGCAACCGTCTTAAAGATGCCAAAACGGAATTTCCTCCCGACAGCTTCAGGGCTATATATTCCCTTCAAGCCCACCATTCTCATCCCCGGCAGAAGAAAAATCCCAATAGTGATAACCCCCAAACCTCCCATTGCGTTGAGCATGGCCCTCCACAGCAGTATGCCCGGAGACTTTTTATACAGCTCACTCATAACCGTAGCGCCGGTAGTAGTAAGCCCAGACATGGACTCAAAAACCGCATCCATCAGACCGAGCCTTGCCGTGGATGATAAAAAAAACGGAACGGCAGAAAGAAACCCCAGGACGATCCACACAATACATGTCAAGTATATTGCATCATTACCCTGAAACGAGCGGGGTTTTTTTCCACCTACCAGACATCCCAAACCCACAGTTAACGATAGAAGATCGGCTACAGCAAAACTTTTCCAATCATGCCCATCTATCAAGTTTACTGACAGTGGCACCAACAAAAACACGGCGAGCATGACGGAAAACATGCCCACAAAAAACACTGCAGCTCTCCACCCAAAGTCATGTTTGCTCTTCTTCATAAGCAGTATTAACCGCAGCCCATAAATACCGTGCGTTGTACTTAACATAGCCTCTACAGAAGGCAAGAGCTTTCTTAGAGCCGAACAAAACTTTGCATCCCAAATTGTACAAATTGTGACTTTTCTGTTAGAATGCGGCCCAGGGAAGGATGGCTGAGTGGTCGAAAGCGCACGCTTGGAGAGCGTGTACACAGCAATGTGTCGGGGGTTCGAATCCCTCTCTTTCCGTGAGTTGAGTGGGCTGTGACGTTTGAATCTAGGTCCTTGGAAAAGCTATACAGCATGGTGCCTCCTGAGCCATATGCAGTGGCTGTTTCCGGTGGCATAGACAGCATGACTTTGATGTTGTTAATAGCCCTGTGCCACAAAACGCGCTCCGTTAGATTACCAACAATCTTAACTGTTAATCACGGCTTCCGTGCCGAAGCGGTAAAAGAGGTGGAGTTCGTCAGAGCACAGGCACTTGAACTGGGGCTGGAGTGCCATATCCTGCAAACAAATCGTAGTGTAACCAATAAATCTCAGGCCACGGCCCGAGAAATCCGATACGGCCTCATTGGCCAATGGTGCCTAGCGCATGGCGTGCAACATGTTTTAACCGCACACACGAAAAATGACCAGGCTGAGACTGTTCTTTTACACCTGGAACGTGGCAGCGGCCTAGACGGCCTAGCAGGAATGTATGAACGTTCGACGCGTGACAATTTTGTCATTGTCCGTCCGCTGTTAGATTTCACGCGCGAAGAAATACTGGAGTACGCGCGCGCAAAACAGCTATCTTGGATCGAAGACCCAAGCAATGACAGTCCGAAATACCAAAGGACTTTTTACCGACGTTTTGTCCGTGATCATGAAGAGCCAGAAACATTGGTCAATCGCCTATGTACAACTGCACAACATATGCAAAAAGCACTTAGGTGCATTATGTATTACCTACAAGAAGCAGCTGAAAAGTGTCTAGAGTTCAACTCCCTGGGATACTTAACAATCAGAGCTGGCGTTTTCCGTAGTGTTCCAGAAGAAGTAGCAAGAAGATTACTCCTGTATGTCTTTATGACGATAGGCAACAAAGACTTAAAACCGAGGTATGCGAAGTTCTTACCAGCATTTTGTAAAATCTGGGAAGGGCGGGATTTTAGCCCCTTCACCATATCAGGTTGCAAGGTTATCAATGTGACAGAAAATGAGGTGATAGTTGCCCGGGAGGTGGCGCAGATCAGCAAGACAAAGCCAATAAATGGGCAAACTTGCATTTCGTGGGACAACAGATTCGAGTTAAGCTTTCATGATATAAACCATGAAAGCGTGCAGCGGGCGATACAGGCGCTGTCACACAATAAACTCCAGGATTTCAGCGAAGACACTGGGAAGCCTAATCTCGTTGCTACCGACCTGAGCCTAGAACTGTGGGTAGCACCACTTAACACTGCGCCCATACCCGATTCTTTACGCTATATTAACAGAGACGTTGTTAAAGGGCTGCCTGTACTGGTCTACCGTGGTGAAGTTATTGCTTATCCATTGCAAAAAGACGGCATACATGGTATCCCTTCCATTAGACTTGAGAGGGTCTTACTCAGGGAAAGGTTAATTGGCCTAGTTTGTAATCAGCTTTAACTATTCAGGAGTCGCTTGCAGTGAACTTTAGAAAAGTGATCGAGGGGTTGATTGTTTGGTCAGCCGTAATAGCGCTTGCTGCCATGCTGTATACAAACTTTGGTGACAAGTTCATCGGCACAAAAGAGCTGAGCATACCATTCTCGGAATTCCTGGTTAAGCTCGACGAGGGAAGCGTTGCAAGTGTGAGGATAACAGAGCGTGACATCTACGGTAGGTTTATCACTGGCGAAAAGTTCCGAACTAGTGGCGTAATCTACGATAGCCTGATCAAAAACTTGCACGCTAATCGGGTAATGTTTGAGTTTGCTTCGGATGAGACGTTCCTAAGCATCCTAGGTAGCCTCCTGGTATCTTGCTTGCCAATGCTATCGCTAGTGGTCATATGGTGCCTTTTTCTAAAACAACTGCAAATTGGCGGCAACCGGACAATGAGCTTTAGTAAGTCTCGCGCCAGGTTACTTTCAGACCATAGGGGTAAGGTTACCTTTGACGATGTAGCAGGCATAGACGAGGCCAAAGAAGAGCTTGTGGAGATTGTTGAATTCTTAAAGCATCGGCAAAAGTTTCAGAAACTTGGCGGAAAGATTCCCAAGGGCTGTTTGCTTATTGGATCACCAGGAACCGGAAAAACCCTGCTAGCCAGAGCCATAGCCGGCGAGGCTAACGTCCCGTTTTTCAGCATTTCTGGGTCAGACTTCGTGGAGATGTTTGTCGGCGTCGGCGCAAGTAGGGTACGTGACATGTTCGAACAGGGCAAGAAGCATGCACCTTGTATTATCTTCATAGATGAAATTGACGCTGTGGGACGTCATCGTGGCATAGGGCTAGGAGGCGGCAATGACGAACGGGAACAAACTTTAAATCAGTTGCTAGTTGAGATGGATGGGTTTGAATCCAATGAAGGCGTGATAATAATTGCAGCAACCAACCGTCCCGATGTGCTGGACCCTGCCCTACTCCGGCCTGGACGGTTTGACAGACAAGTTACCATCTCTGTTCCGGACATAAATGGAAGAGAGAAAATATTGGGTGTCCATTCAAAGAAGGTTCCTCTAGCCCCTGATGTTGACATACGCGTTGTGGCACGGGGTACTCCTGGATTCTCTGGGGCTGACCTGGCCAATTTGGTCAATGAGGCTGCGTTGATCGCCGCGCGGATGAATAAGAAAATTGTCACCATGAGCGATTTTGAATACGCACGCGACAAGGTGATGATGGGAGCAGAAAAGAAGTCGTTGGTTATGCGTGAAGAAGAGCGCAAGCTTACCGCGTACCATGAAGCTGGACACGCAGTAATTGCCTTTCATTGCCCTGCGTCTGATCCAATCCACAAGGCTACAATAATCCCTCGCGGTAGGTCATTGGGGCTGGTTATGAGATTGCCCGAAACTGATAGAGTGTCGATGACACGTGAGAAGATGCTGGCTGATCTAAAAGTCGCGATGGGTGGGCGGGCTGCTGAGGAACTGATTTTTGGATACGACAAAGTGACTAGCGGAGCATCATCTGATATAAAACAGGCAACAGAACTTGCCAAAGCAATGGTAATGAAGTGGGGTATGAGTGACGCTGTAGGACCGCTGTATCATAGCGACGAAGGAAATGAGCGAATCTCTTCCAACCTGGCAAACCTGGTAGATGACGAAGTCAAGTCTATAGTTTGCGCCGCCCTAACCGGCGCTAAAGAAATGCTCACCGAGCATTCTGAAGCTTTGCACGCCATAGCAGAGAGTTTACTGGAGTTCGAGACACTGACCGGAGAAGACATTGCCAATATAATTGCCGGCAAACCTATAGAGAGAGATGGGGGCACCGGCGAGCGTCCTCTGAAGCGGTCTTTTGTACCGCACTAAAACACATTACACTGCTGGAATTTAATTTGGGCAGTATGCAATCCAAGCATAGGGCGCTTTACCACTACCAGAACCCCATTTGGCCATGTGTTGTATGAACCTAAAGAAGCATCGGGAGAGCACTCACATTATTTTGTGCAGCCATTAATGGCACAATTCTAAGTGTGCAAGTCGTGAAAATTACCTCAGGCACAACATTGCTAGTTCATTGACCGGTTAACCTATAAAAACACCCCAATGGTGCCCAAAGCTGCTAACTAGTAACTAATCCGTTACTAACAGCGCTAAACATGGGGTTATCGTTTAGAAAGCTCCGGCCTATAGCCAATATTACCTAGCATCCAATTCTGTTGTGCTTTTCAGCGCTTGCGCATATAATTCTTCCTCCTGTGTTCAAGAGTCGTTCTTATGTGGAATATAGCAAAGCGTGTGTTCTGGCATAGTAGCTTCGGGGCCCGCGAGGCATCTTTCCGCAAAATAGTAAAGGACATAAACCGGCTGGAAGATGAAATGGCTGCCCTCACCGATGAGGAATTGTTCTCCAAAACGGCAGCGTTCAGGGAAAGGTTGGACAGCGGGAAAGACACGGTAGATAGCCTTTTGGTGCCAGCCTTTGCTGTGGTTAGAGAAGCCTCACGCAGAGTGCTGGGCATGAGACATTTTGATGTACAGTTGGTAGGCGGCATTGCACTACATCATGGCATGATTGCCGAAATGAAGACTGGCGAGGGAAAAACACTTGTTGCAACCCTTGCTGCATATCTGAATGCGCTCACGCGCGAGGGTGTACATGTGGTAACCGTGAACGACTACTTGGCTAAGCGTGACTCGGAATGGATGGGCAAGCTTTATAATGCTCTGGGAGTCAGTGTAGGGTGTATTACGGGTGTATCTTCCGACGAGGCACGTCGTGCTGCTTACACTTGCGATATATTATATTCTACCAATAACGAACTAGGGTTTGACTATCTCCGCGATAACATGAAATTCAGCCGAGAAGAGATGGTGCAACGTGGGTTTCATTACGCGATAGTGGATGAAGTTGACTCTATACTAATAGACGAAGCCAGAACACCGCTGATTATTTCAGGCCCGGTAGAGAGGGACAGTTCACTGTATAAAAAAGTGGACGCCTTGGTTAGAGAGCTCACTGAGGCAGATTACGAGGTCGATGAAAAAAACCGCACTGCCTTCCTTACCGAAGACGGAGCAGCAAAAGTAGAAGAGTTATCGTGTGCCCGAGGTCTTATTCCTGAAGGCTCATCCCTGTATAACACCGAGAACGTGGTGGTGATGCACTATGTGAATCAGGCGTTGCGTGCTCATAAGCTTTTTGCGAGCGACCGTGATTACATAGTCAAGGATGGCAACATTGTAATCATAGACGAGTTTACCGGACGGATGATGGAAGGTAGGCGCTATTCCGATGGGTTGCACCAAGCCTTAGAGGCGAAAGAACGTCTCACAGTTAACAATGAGAACCAGACACTGGCCTCAACAACGTTCCAAAATTATTTTCGGATGTATAAGCGGTTATCAGGCATGACCGGCACAGCGCAGACCGAGGCTGATGAGCTAATGGGTACTTACAATTTGCGGGTAATGCAAATTCCAACCAATGTTCCAGTGCGCCGCGTGGATTTGGATGACGACATATACTGCACTGAAGAGGAGAAATACGAAGCAGTTATAGATTTCGTAATTGAGTGTCACAATCGTAAGCAGCCGGCGTTGGTTGGGACTATTAGCATTGAAAAATCTGAACTTTTGTCGCGGATGCTGACCGCAAAGGGCATTACTCACTCTGTACTGAATGCGCGATATCATGAACAGGAAGCCTATATAATAGCGCAAGCCGGTAAGCCTGGGGCCGTAACTATCGCCACTAACATGGCGGGACGTGGGACTGATATCCAGCTAGGTGGGAACCCGAAAATGCTCGCAAAAACCGAGCTGGCTGGGATAACCTGTGAAAAAACGCGAGCCGCTAAACTACGGAAGTTAGAAGAACAAGCCGAAAAGGATAAAGAAATAGTAATGCAAGCCGGAGGGCTGTGTATAGTGGGCACAGAACGCCACGAAAGCCGTAGAATAGATAATCAGCTCAGGGGACGATCTGGCCGGCAGGGGGATCCAGGCTTATCAAAGTTCTTTCTGTCATTGGAAGATGGTCTGTTAAGGATTTTTGGTTCAGACAAGGTTAAGGTTATGCTCAAGAAATTGGGCATGAAGCGGGGCGAAGCAGTGCAGCATAAGTGGATTAGTAAGGCCATAGAGCGTGCACAGAAGAAGGTTGAAGCCAGAAATTACGACATCAGGAAGTCGTTACTGAGGTTTGACGACGTCACCAATGAACAGCGCCGTGTAGTGTTTGAACAGCGCAATCAAATACTCGATAGGGAGTCGTACGACCTGGCGCCTTTATATAACTCTTTGAACAAAGATATAGTTGCCCGAATTGTGCAAGAGAAATACTGCGATTTCAACAACGAAGCTTCTGCAGCAGCTATGTTGACTGAGATAGAGAGAATATACGGTACTTCCCTTGCTGTAGAAGACCTCAAGAAGCTGGAGACCAAGGAACAAGCCGTGGAATATCTGGATGGATTGGCAGACACTATATTGAAGAAAAAAATCGCCGAGTTTGGTCGAAAAAGTGATAATCTGTGGAATTTCGCTGCTAGGCGCGTTTTGATAACGTCGCTGGACGGCTTATGGACGGATCATCTAGCAGCACTAGAGAGCTTAAAATGTGGTATAAACCTACGGTCTGTAGGGCAAAAGGATCCATTAAATGAGTTTAAAATTGAGGCCTTTCTCTTACTGCAAAGTATGTTCGGAAAGTTCTACGAAATGGTCATCCGGAAACTCTCTCATATAGAATTGGAGGAACCACATTCCCAAAACAGTTTTGACAATGTGTATGCATATGGCCACAATGGCGCATTATTTGAAGACGTTGCCAGGAACGATAAGTGTCCCTGCGGCTCTGGGAAAAAGTTCAAACACTGTCACGGCATGATACGAGTGTAGACACAGAACACCTTAGAACTTATCAGAACGCGGACTACATTCGCCTGCTCCACTGGTGATAACAGGAGAACACGCCTTCAGCATACGTAATAAGGGATCGTGGTGATTTTGGAAGAGCACACTTGAGTACTATGCCATGTGCACATGGCTATTGCGCAATGCTCATTACTAACAACCATTCAACATTACTGACGTTGTCGACACCGCACGGATCTCCACTACCTCACCACCGGATATAGTCCTGGTTAGTAGGCCAGCTACCTTGTTCTTTTCAGCGCTGGTTAGTTCTCTATTCAACGCAGTACTTAGGTCTTCCGCTTTCGCGGCGCTGTCGGTGTGCCCGTTAGGCCATGCTTTGCCTTTGTCGCTAGCATCTACGCCAGCCTTCGTAAATAGTTTACTGAACTCCACGGTGCTGTCCGTGCCGCCATTCTGCAAGCACTTCCAGCTGCCGTCGGTATTACCATTGTTCTTCTTACAAACCTTCTTATCAATATCCTTTGCCGATGTGCCAACAGCCTCAGCAAATTTAACGATCTCCGCC
>NZ_CP046391.1:1037391-1040715 GCF_012790675.1 Anaplasma platys | reverse complement strand
TTCAAGATGGCGTACACTGGTGCTGAAATCGGTGTTAGGTTTGCGTTCTAATGCGTCAATGTGTATGTTGCCAGGTGTAGACTTTCTATATTGAATATGTAGTGCTTTTGCACAGGCTGTTGGTCAGCTGGGGAATAAGGCGATAGATGAGAAGGTTTGTAAAAAGCACAGCGACAGCGTCGGACAGTTGGAAATGCTTGCAGGGCGCCTCGGTGAACAACACGGGCAGAAAGTTCAGCGAAATATTTACGAAAAAAGCCGAAAAGACGACCAGCGTGGGTGCAGCGTGGCCTAGCGGAGGCGACGACGTGTCGCGGAACTTTAGCATCCAGTTCAAGACCGCCGATGGAGAAGGAACTGACAAACGCTGCCCATAAGATAGCAGCGGCAGCTGCCATTTTGGGGATGGTGGTGCCGAAGTTGTTGCAGGTGAGCTTTCAAAACAAAACCGCTCCAACAAAAACATCATAGCCGCCTGACGTCGAAGACGATAGTGAATTAGGGTAGTACAGATAATTCTAAGTTTGCCGCCGCAAATCTCCCTCCCCCTTCCCTTCTCCTGTTTTGGCAAAACATCGCAGCCTCGCTACGGAAGATAGCGATAGAAAGTGCGGTGCGAGACCTTTCCTCTGCATATGCGTGTGTTTACCGTCCAGCAATCCTTCTTGCACATTGTGACCAATTCTTCTAGAATGCTCGCAAGATGCTGTGGTAAAAAGGTTTCCCATGAGTCGCCTCCCTGACACTGTTAGAAAGGTAACGGTTGCTCGATGCGTGGAGGAGTTTACTTACTTTACCACTGGGGTCCATACTGCCTTTATTGGGCACTCTATATCATGACGGGCGAGCGGGAACCCAGCATATGGGGGTCTTTTAAAAGGAGTCTGTCGAAGACTTCTGCGAAGCTAAATGAGGGACTCAAGAACATTTTGGGGGGCGGGAAAGTTGTGGATGAAGCAACGCTGCGGTCGTTGAAGAACTTGCTGATTACAACTGACATGGGACCCGAAGTTGCTGCTTTTTTCACACAACAGTTAAACAACAGAAGGTTCACGGATGCAGAGTATCAGGTCAAGCAGGCGTTAGCGCAGGATATAGAAAGTTTTCTTGTGGGGAAAGCAAAACCTATATTGGCAGAAAAGTCACCACACATTGTTATGTTGTGCGGGGTTAATGGGAGCGGCAAAACAACGACTGTTGCAAAGTTAGCACACAAGTTTCAAAAAGAAGGAAAATCTGTGCTGATTGGCGCATGTGATACATTTCGCGCTGCAGCAGTTTCACAGCTCGAACTATGGGCCAACCGCATATCGTGCCCTATCGTCTCAGGCGCGTTAGGAGCTGATGCTGCGAGCATCGCCTACAAAACCGTAGAGAAGGCTCTTAAAGAGAATATAGACGTTGTGTTGGTAGATACCGCTGGCAGACTGCATAACAATAAAAATTTGATGGAAGAGCTCGCAAAGGTATGCCGTACCATACGTAAACTCGACGAAAGCGCGCCGCATAACACAGTTTTGGTTTTGGACGCCACTGTAGGCCAAAACACTTTAGCTCAGGTCGAGGCTTTTAGTAGTTTTGTAAACGTAGATGGGATAATACTGACAAAGCTGGACGGCACAGCTAAGGGCGGAATAGTTCTGCGTGTTGTTCATAAATACAACTTAGACCTACACGCCGTTGGCGTCGGCGAGGGTATAGACGATCTAGAAATCTTTTCTGCTGCAGCATTTTCCCGAGGCTTACTTGAGCTCACTTGACGATGCTATGCAACATAAATCAAATGACTAGTGTAACCTCGACGCACTGTCGTAGGGAGGCTAACAGCGCAATGTGTGCCACGCAACCGGGACAAACCCGTCGCATAGACAACACAAGATCTTGTTGAGAAACTGCGCTGCAAGCAACTATAGCACAGGGTCTGTATGCCCCTGGCAATAGGAAAACAACATATGTTCTGAGATCTCAACAAAATACAACATGCATGACTAGATTACGACGAAACCACCATGGATCGACGCGAAGATACATACGTGAAAGGGCAGAACATACCTTGTCAGCAGAAGACAGATTGTGGAAGACGGCTGAAATAGAACTGGCAATAGCCGCAAAACAACGAGCAAGCTTCTTTGTCAGCACCAAGCTGCCAAGGCAACATGCACAAATGGCGGGGGAACACTTGTAAGTTGAAGAGGCATTCATCATTGCTTTTACATACGCAAGTATTGCTGTAAAGTACAGGCAGCTTGGTTGGACATAGTCCATTGCCAAAAAGACTAATGTGACGGGCATTGCGGTGAGTATAAGAAAAGGCAAGTTTGCATTGGTATTGAGCACATTGGTATTTATGGAACACAGTGGGGCCGCGACAAGTGGAAGGGCAGCATTTCCCCCCCCCCAGAAACTCAGTTAGGAATAACGTTTACATAGGTCTAAGTTACAGCCCAGCGTGGCACAAAATCGGGAGTTCACTGTCGGAGCCAATGATGGCAGTACCGCCGCGGTGTACCTTAACCTTCTGGACGTTAAAACACCACTAAGTAGTAGCTTCAATTGGCAAGTGTAGAATCCCAAAATAGGGTCGAAGATAATGCAATCGGGGCATAGAAGAAAGCATGGGCTATAAAGGTAGAATAGCCCGGGTCGAAATTGGAATAGGTTATGAGAAGTTTGATACAGGATCGGCCATGCCAGGTGGAAAGGCTGAGACAATGTACCTTTTGGCGAAAGAGCCAGCGCGTGATGTGGTAAGTGGCAAGACCGAACGTCTCGGGCATGCCTTAGCGGCGACGGCGCCACGGGACATCGTTGCGTTCGCCCAGGCCGTAGGACGGACGAGCCCAACAATTGACCCCAAGGTTTGTAATAAGAAGGTTGCGGTGGATGATAGGTGGGACGTGTTGCTTGGTAGGGGCGCGAGTGGCGGTGGGGCGAGGAGAGTTAAGGATCCAGCGTGGAGTTGCGTCGACTATGAGGGTGATACGTTAAACGTGGACACGATCGACCAAGAGAGCATAGGAGGTGTGAGGCCGGGTCGGATGAATGAGTTTAGCGCCCGTTATAGGAATACAAAGCGCGCGGCGGAGCTGAGGCCGGATGACAATGGCATCCGCAGAGCGATTAAATTCAGGGTGATACGCGAACGAGACGGCACATTGCATGGGATAGGCAAAGCGGACTCGACAAGCCGCGTCAGTACGGCCACTGTGACGACCGCATACACAGGAGGCACGCACAGAACGACGACCATGGAGGTTAAGGAACACGTGTGGTACACCAACAAGCAAACCAACCGTGGCTGGCCTGGGACAGCGGAAGGGAAGA
>NZ_CP046391.1:910631-1037291 GCF_012790675.1 Anaplasma platys | reverse complement strand
TACCGCGCACTGCGTGCACAAGGCAGGTTTAGCTGAGAGTCATTTCGTTGTTGGAGAATGTGGATTTTATGGCACAGCTGTAGTGTACATATTTACTTTTGGTCAACTTAACGAGACATTTTTGTCGTACTGCGTAGTGTGGTGAAGTGTCACGCAACAGGCTGAACTTTCACTCTATCTACCGCGTGTGTGTTGTGTGCAATATGTCACGGTCGTATGATATAGAACCCGTGCATAGAGAGACTACAGGTGCAGAACACGGAATGATAACCGGAAGTTATCTCTGGCACGCACCTCTGCCAAAAATATAACAACCGTGAACGCAACAAAAAAAACGGCCCCATACTCTGGGCCGTAGTGGGGAAGGTAAAGAGTTTTGTAGATAGTCCGTGGGTGTGGTATTTATTGTTGTTGCTGTGATGCGGAAACTATCTTCTGCATGTGGGGCAGCATAACCTCCATGAATGTTCTTACCCATTCTTGCCTTAACTTTTCTGTGCTGCTGCCTTCCGCTCCAGCCAATGAGATCAGAGGGACTAACGCGCGAGTAAGCTCTGGCACTGCTGTGGTTATTTCCTCTCTCATTGCTTTTTTGAGATCTGCTGTAAGTATAGCTCCATATTCCTGCTCAATACTTTCAATCACGTTTTCTATATCTTCAGAAGACAGCGCGAGCTGCGCAGGGTCCATTTCTTCTTCCATTATGTCTTCGTATCTGTTCCGTAAGGCATTGCTCTTGCACTGTGTGCCATCTCCTTGAGAAGAACGCTTGTTCACACCAAAGGAATGACTCTCTTGTTTCCCTTGTTGGGGTTCGGATTTCATGTCTTTGACCAAACATCTTATACAAGCAAGTAGGATATGGGGAATTAATTAATAAATTTATAACCTTAAACATACGTACAATGACAAAAAGCTCCTTTCTAGCTAAAACTAAGACCTTCAATTTCTGTAGTGCCGCAGCGACGTAAGTTAGAAGGTGTTATAAATTTTTGAAGTAGCACGAAAAGGTGGAAAACCACCAAAGCTTGCCTGGTGCAGCGCATTTCATTGATAATCCCACTACTGTGATAAACATAACACCAACCCGGTTCTCTGTGTATGTCGTTGTCCTATCCGTATTGATGCCTTACAATACATGAGATTGTATGGGGTATTTTAGTGTTGACAGTAGCCATTATTGACTTCGGGTCCCAAGTGACTCAGCTTATTGCACGTCGGGTAAGAGATCTGGGTGTTTACAGTGAGGTTTTTCCCGTTGATACGGATTTTCCTTCCCTAATTGAGGGAGGGAAAAAAATTGGGGCATTCGTGTTTTCCGGAGGACCTAGCTCTGTGACAAACTTGCCCAAGACTCCAAAAGTTGTAGAAGATGTACTTAAGATCAATGAAAACCTAGGAACTCCGGTATTGGGTATCTGTTACGGGTTTCAAATACTTGCACACGTATTCAACAGTACAGTTGAATCACAAAAGAGCTGCGAGTTCGGTCATGCACAACTAGAAGTTGTTGATGAATCTGAGATCACAAAGAGTGTTTGGCCTGTTGGAAGCCTTGTAAGTGTTTGGATGAGTCACTCCGATAGTGTGATAGATCGGGTGCCATTGGGGTTTAAAGTACTCGCCAAGAGTAAAGACTCAGGGGCGATCGCGTTTATGAGTGACGAGTCAAGGAAAGTTTATGGAATGCAATTCCACCCCGAGGTTTCACATACACCCGACGGAGCGAAATTATTGGACAGCTTCCTGAATATTGCTGGCTGTACACGAGACTGGACAGTTAAGACTTTTTTGCAGACCCAGGTTGATAATGTGCGGCAGATAGTTGGTAACTCACTCACTGTTGCTGCAATAAGTGGTGGAGTTGATTCCAGTGTGGCAGCAGTGCTAATGCATAAGGCTATTGGCGACAATCTGAAGTGTGTTTTTGTGGATACAGGGTGTTTGCGAAAAGGTGAAGTAGCTGTAGTGCAGGACTTTTTTGTAAACAAACTTGGCATTAAGCTCGCCTTGGCAAATGCATCTGAGATGTTTTTGCGCCGTCTAAAGGGTGTCACGCAGCCTGAGGAGAAGCGCAAAGTAATGGGTAATACTTTTGTTGAGGTTTTTGAGGCGGAGGCAGCTAAACTCGGAGGTGACGTCAAGTTTCTGATGCAGGGTACTATCTATCCGGATGTTATCGAATCAGGAGCTAGTGGGTCGGGCGTGAAGATAAAATCACACCACAATGTAGGGGGGTTACCAGAAAAGATGAACTTTGCACTGGTTGAACCTCTGCGCAGCTTGTTCAAAGACGAAGTGCGTAAGTTAGGTGAAGAACTAGGTCTGCCGAGTGCGATATTAAAAAGGCATCCCTTTCCTGGGCCTGGTTTAGCTGTCAGGATTATGGGGGAAGTTACGGAGGAAAAACTTGAGTTGCTGAGGGAAGTGGACAGCATTTACATAGATATGCTCCTGGAACATGGTCTTTATCATGACATTTGGCAAGCATTTGCTGTTTTGATGTCTGAGAGAACTGTTGGCGTTATGGGTGACGGACGTACATATGGACATGTATGTGGGCTTCGGGCTGTTACCTCAATGGACGGGATGACGGCGGACTGTTTTCCCTTTAGCGCCAATGCAGACAAAAAGTTGCGATTTCTCGAGTTTTTGCAAAAAGTAAGCGGAGCTATCGTGGGGAAATTGCCACAGATAAATAGAGTGGTGTATGATGTCACATCTAAGCCGCCTGCAACTATCGAATGGGAGTAAAAATGTCACTTTTTTGGATATTGGGTAACGCTGTATGAAAGAAAATGCTGTTTTGATGTGCGGGGATAAGAAAGTAAGCTTGCCTATGCTGTCCGGGACTGATGGGATACAATTGATAGACATCACTACGTTGTACAGAGACCATAAGGTCTTGACCTACGATCCGGGATTCATGTCTACCGCGGCATGCAGCTCTGAGATAACCTTTATCGACGGAGAAAAGGGTATACTGCGCCACCGCGGGCTTGACATTGCAGACCTAATAGGAATTAAAGGTGGCTTTTGTAGTGTGGCCCATTTACTGCTCTATGGGGTTTTGCCATCAGACACAGTGTTCGAGCAATTTTCGGCAGCTATAGGGGCGCAGCATGCTCTGTCATCAGACGTTTTAGGCGTGATTTCATCCTTCAGGAGAGATGCTCATCCCATGGCAATATTGATGGCATGCTTTTCAACTTTGGCTGCGAAGTATCATGGGGATAATAGGGGAAATGAAGAGCTTGCTGTGCTGGCGATAGCGCAAGTTCCGTCGTTGGTGGCTGCGATCTATCGGCACAGAATGGGCTTGGAACTGGTCAGTCCTGATCCAAGTCTGAGCTATACAGGAAATTTTGTTAAAATGATGTTTGGGGCCCTCGAAAAGACGCGTGCTGACGCCATTGAAGAAGCGTTGGATGCTATTTTCATCATGCATGCAGATCATGAACAAAACGCTTCAACAGCGACCGTGCGGATGGCAGGTTCTGCCGGAACAGAGCTATTCGCGTGTTTAGCCGCGGGGACTGCGACCCTATGGGGGCCAGCACATGGAGGTGCCAACGAAGCTGTGATTCGCATGCTAGAAAGCATAGGTAGTCCTGACAAAGTTGAGGAGTTCATTGGGTTTGTTAAAGATAATAATAGTAAAGTTCGGCTCATGGGTTTCGGGCATCGTGTCTACAAAAGCTATGACCCTAGGGCAAAGATCTTGGGACAGATCAGCCGCTCAGTCCTTGATAATTTAGGTTGCAGCGATGAGTTATTGGGTGTGGCAGAAGAATTAGAGCGCTGTGCGCTGCAAGATGAATATTTTGTTGAGCGCAAGCTATATCCCAATGTTGATTTTTACTCAGGGATAGTTTTAAGAGCTATGGGAGTGCCTGTTGAGATGTATACCACATTCTTTGCCCTTGCCAGAACGGCGGGATGGGTGTCACAATGGTGTGAGCTTTTGCGGGGCAGTGAAAGCCTGAAGATATGTAGGCCGCGGCAGTTATATGCTGGTAAATAGTGTTACCACAACACTGTACCGGGGTGGTATACCCGGAAGAAGTGAAGAGAGTACATTTAAAGAGCGTTGAGTTCTGCTACCGCTTGCTGTTCCATTTCTGTATGTTGTCATTAGGCCTGTGGTTCGGTGTTATGGTCCATTAGACAAATTGGTTGTTGCCCATGGTGAATGTGTGTATAGTCGCTGCTGGTTTTACGATTTGTCGGGTTAGTTTTGCTGGGTTTCGGAATATTACATGATACCTTCCAGCGTCAGTTAGCTGATGTTGAGTCCTGGTTTGAGGATAAGTTTGCCAAGTACCATGCAGTTTTTAGTTCATCTGTTGATCTACGAAGTGCCAGTTACAAAGTCGCACCCATTGATGTGAATTTTTTCCCTGCGGGGTATAACAATCTAGGAACAGTGGCTACAAAAAGGGCTGAAGGGTTCTTGAAAAAGAATTTGGCTAATTATTCGCGATGTAGCAATGCATTGATTATCATAGAGGGGCACACGCGCAATAAGAAATATATAGATAGTGTGGTAGTCCTGCAGAATTTGCTCATTAACGCGGGTTTTGCAACGGTAATTGGCGGGTTTAATCTTGCGAACAGTAACGAGGTTAACGCGTCGGGTGGTGTTGTTGTAAATGTCCTGCAGTTGACCAGCGTTGACGGACAAATTCGTACGTCTTCTGGGTTTATTCCGGATTTTATCATTCTAAATAATGATCTAACTAGTGGCATGCCCGAAATATTGAAAGGCGGCGTAGCACAGGATATACTACCTTCCCCCTATCTTGGCTGGTTTAACAGGTGTAAGGCAGAGTACTTCGCAACGTACACGCGCCTGGTGGAAGAGTTTTGTCACGAATTCAGGATAGATCCCTGGCTTATTTCTGCATTGTTTTCCCACTGCGACGATGCAAATTTTACCTGCAAGCAAAGTGTGGAACGTATTGCGAACGGAGTTGAGAGCTTGATATCAGATATCAAAGAAAAATTCCTCATCTATGGAATCTCTGATGTCCCCTATGTATTTATCAAAGCAAATAATGGGACATACGGACGCGGCATAGTGAGTGTCTACAGCGGGGAAGACGTATTGCAGATGAATAAAAGAGATCGAAACAAGATGCGCTGCGTCAAGGAACGCAATCCCATAGACAGCGTAACCCTCCAGGAGGGAATTCCTACCGATGAAACGTTTGTTGAGCGCGTTGCCGAACCTCTGCTATACTACTTCGGCAAGGATTTGGCCTGTTATTTGTATAGGTATAATTCCACGCGTAGTAAATTCGAAAATCTAAATTCGCCTGGTGTTGAGTTTACCGATGCTGAAGATAAAATACCAGAAGCGAAAAAGCTGGTTTGGTATATAGTCAGCAAACTTGGTGTTTTGGCATCCGCAGTAGAAGCTGCTGAAATTACACGTCTCAATTCCTAATAGGTCGGGCACCGACTTTGATAGGCCCTTATACTCAGTATCAACGAATACATTTGATATTTGAATGCTGCTTCCGGTAGTGCATCCGGCGACTTGCACTGCACCTCCGTTTCATGCAACTTGTTCAGGATAAACTGCACCACTTGATACGAAAGGGTAGCAACATGCTGCCGCAATTGAGGAATTAGTCGGAAAAAAATAGGGGGTTGTACTGCTTTTATGGCATCGTCCAACCGTATGCCCTCTTTTACTTTTCTCATGAGGAACTCAAGCGTCATAAAGTACTTCATGCTGGACCTCAGTATCAATACTTCGGCTACCTTATTTTGTAGCAAAGAATCCGCTATCGCTACAAAATTCTTCAAATCTCCAGCTGCAATAGCCACACATATATCGTCCAATGCGGGATCTAAATCTGCTACAAAACTTTGCCGCACATCTTCAACATCCAGGACTTTTTTTTCTCCAAGAAACAGGAGTAACTTCCTTAGCTCGGGCTGAAGGCACGCACTGCTATTTTGTAGTAGATTACATAGTAATTTGAATGCCGCAGCCTTATAGCTGACACCATTTTCCGACAGAAATTCTGCCACCAGCGCACTTATATTATCCTCCTTATAGCAAGCAATAGACGCATATCGCGGATGGCCATTGTAGTACGCTCGTAATGAGGAGGTGCTAGCCAGTTCTCGCGCTTGTACAATAACAAAGCAATAATCCGTATTCATATTATCGATAGCGTTTTTTAAGTCGCTGCTGAGAGCATCTTTCGCTCCCGCAAGCACCATTAACGACTTTTGGTGAAACATAGGAACTGTGGTGAGAGTAACTAGTAATTGCTCGGGCTCCTTGCTCGCTTCATTCAGGTCCATCCGAGAAACGGCATACTCGTCACTGGTGGTTACGCTATCAATTATTTTTTGCGTATAATGGCTGATTCTACTGGGGTCACTGCCATAGAGCAAAACGCTGCCGTAACCTATGGGACTCGCAAAAAACTCCCTAAATTTCGACAAGGTGATTTTCATTTGTGTGAATCCCGTTAAAAGCAGCCCGTAGCCACATGATAAAAGCATTCCTGTGCTTAGTTAAGAGAAAAGCACAGACAAGTAATAGGGAGCGAGATGATTGCAAAAGACGTTGTACAAGTGCTGCGGCTTGCAGTCATGGGTCCTGTGTAGGCGCTTTATTATTGAATATACGCGCAAATGATCTATGATCCTATGCCAGGCCGTAGGACGGACGAGCCCAACAATTGACCCCAAGGTTTGTAATAAGAAGGTTGCGGTGGATGATAGTTACAATAGGGGTTGGGATCGGGCTGGCGCGTGGGAGAAAGGAAGAGTAGATGACGTAACGTGGAGTTGTGTTGACTACCGAGATGCAATGCACGAACTCGGAGAGAAAACGAGACGGGGGCTCGGCGTAACACGAAATAGAGAGCGCGAGTTTAGCGCTCGTTTTGGCAAGATCGAGGGCGCTTTAGAATTAAGGCCGGATGGACAAGGCGATTGCCGGATGATGACGTTTAGGACGGGAGGACGTGAGAAGGGACGCGCTTGGGGCATGAACGGAGCGGGGGTGTGTGCGGCAAACAACGCGAGACGAGAGACGGTGGGAATAGTACTGGGCGGCGGGGCGAGCGCCGGAGACACGGTAACAGAAAGGACGAACAAGTGGTATGAAAATAAACAAACCAACCGGGGCTGGCCGGGGACAGCGGAAGGGAAGATTAACACTGCTCAGGGTATGGCGGGGGCTGTAGTTTTCAGGTAACGGAGCTCTTGCTCAAGGGGCATTGCTGTGTCTCAACACTACAGTAACTGGAAGGTGTGGTATTTTACCTGTAGGGTAAGCAGAAGGTAGATGGTCTGTATGTAAGCAACTATGGGGCGTAAAATGGCTGAAGTGAGCTTACGTAACTTTGCCAGAGTTTAGCATAATGCTGGTGCTGCAATGCAAGAATGTGAAGCCCTATTATGGGTATAGTAAAGTAAACTGTGGATAATTTCGGATAATAGGCTATATTTCCTCCTGGGATACTGTAAAGGAAACGTGAGTTTTATTTGTCACTCTTCCATATTGCTCGAATAGGCGAGCATGCGTTGCGTATAAGTGGGGGTGTCTTACACCTGATATGCAGTGTGTTACGTGAGAGGGAGGTGACATCTATGCTAATGGTAATATTAATAAAGTGGTGGCTATACTAGTTATCAGCAAATTGTAGCGTTTGAACCTAATACTGCGTGATATTGCCAATTATGTTTAGTAGCCTGCGGTATTGTTATGCCATGTGTTGTAGGAGGTAAGGTATGTCGTGTTTGGATACTCTGCAAGCACGGAGAGAGTTGTGTGCGGGTAAGGGGTCCTACAGCTACTATGCGCTTGATGTTGCTTGTTCGCAATTGAATTTGGACATAGATAGACTGCCGTTCGTACACAGAATTTTGCTTGAGAATTTGTTGCGGCATGAAGATGGCTATAGCGTTAAGCTTTCTGATTTGAAAAAATTTGCTGAGTACGTTAACAGTGGCGCAAAATGTGAAATAAACTTCATGCCTGTAAGAGTAATGATGCAGGATTTCACAGGAGTACCTGCATTGGTTGACCTAGCGGCTATGCGTGATTACATGCGCATGAAAGGTAAGGATCCCAGTATAATAAACCCGAGGATACCTGTTGATCTTGTTATCGATCACTCGCTGCAAGTTGATTTTTCCGGCACCGATGACGCATTGTCGAAGAATGTTACACTCGAGATGTCGAGGAATCTTGAGCGCTATAGATTCCTTAAATGGAGCCAGCAGGCGTTTAGGAATCTGCGCGTTGTTCCCCCGGGGATGGGTATATGCCACCAGGTCAATCTGGAATATTTGGCGCAAGTGGTATGGAATGTAGATGGTGTGTTGTGTCCTGACACCATTATGGGTACGGATAGTCACACTACCATGATTAACGGGATATCTGTTCTTGGGTGGGGTGTAGGAGGCATAGAAGCCGAAGCTGCGATGTTAGGGCAACCTATAGCGATGACAGTGCCAGAAGTAGTTGGCTTTGAGATTAGTGGAAAACTGCGTGAGGGAGTAACGGCGACTGATATGGTGCTTACCATTACCGATATGCTGCGCAGGAAGAAGGTGGTGGGAAAATTTGTAGAATTTTACGGTGATGGATTAAAAAACCTTACTGTTTTTGATCGAGCAACGGTGGCAAATATGGCCCCAGAGTATGGTGCTACTTGTGGCTTTTTTCCCTTTGATCAGAGCACACTAGACTATCTTGACATAACTGGCCGTGATCGTGATTACATGGAGGTCATTGAATCTTATATCCGGGCTCAGCATCTTTGGTATCAGGGTGATAGTGTTGACTATTCAGACAGAGTAGAGCTCGATCTAGGAGATGTGTATCCCGTTGTTGCCGGACCCAAAAGGCCACAAGACAGGATAGATCTGTCAAAGATTGCAGACACTTTACCCAAAGGGGAATTCCGCTCTGGGAGTGAGCTGCTAGTAAAGAATGGAGATGTGGTAATTGCTGCGATTACCAGCTGTACTAACACTTCTAACCCCTATGTAATGATAGCAGCGGGGTTAGTAGCGCGTAAGGCGAGAAAATTGGGTTTGCGGTCAAAGCCGTGGGTAAAGACTTCGCTTACTCCAGGGTCGCAGGTTGTAGAGGCGTACCTGAAGGAGTCGGGATTGCAGCAGGATCTGAATCATCTGGGCTTTAATATTGTAGGTTATGGTTGTGCTACCTGCATTGGCAACTCTGGGCCGCTGGCAAAGGAAATTGAGGACTGCATCGCCGCAAATAACTTGCTAGTTGTGTCGGTGCTTTCGGGTAACAGAAATTTTGAAGGGCGTGTGCATCCATGCGTCAAAGCCAACTTTTTGGCATCTCCCCCTGTAGTTGTTCTTTTTTCTCTGAGTGGGACAGTGCTGCGGGACATTACAAAGGATGCGATCTGCCAAGATAGCAACGGTAACGATGTTTTTCTTGAAGATTTGTGGCCAACAAATGAGGAGATCAGTGAGATTATTGGAACCTTTATATCTCGTGAGGTGTTCCTGAAAAAATACGCTAATGTCTTTCTTGGTGATGAAATCTGGCAAAATGTAAAATCTGTTGGTGACGTTACATATGAGTGGAGCTCTGATAGCACATATGTTCAGAAACCGCCTTATTTTGTGGAACAAGGGGATCCTGCCTTGCAGAGGGACAGCCAGCCAAATGGCAAAATCAGGAACAATGAGCTAGATATTCGCAATGCCAGGATTTTGATGTTGTTGGGTGACAGTATCACCACTGACCATATCTCTCCTGCGGGGAATATTTCAATTAAAAGCCCTGCGGGGAAGTTTCTTACCCAACAGGGGGTGGCAGAAAAAGATTTTAATTCTTATGGGTCGAGACGCGGTAATCACAACATAATGATGCGGGGAACGTTCGCAAACATCCGAATAAAGAACGAAATTCTTGCAGGAGTGGAGGGTGGTTTTACGAGACATTTTCCTAGTGGTGAAATGCTCTCGATTTACGATGCTGCAATGCGTTATGGTGCAGAGAATGTTCCATTGGTTGTTGTAGCTGGCAAGGAATATGGGACAGGTTCGAGTAGAGATTGGGCAGCAAAGGGGACAATTCTGCTAGGTATTAAGGCCGTAATCGCTGAAAGCTTTGAACGTATACATAGATCAAATCTTGTTGGCATGGGTGTCCTTCCCCTAATTTTCAAAGAGGAGACCAGGAGCATTTTAACTGGTGAAGAAACCTTATGCCTAAGTGGCCAGGTTGGTGTGAGAAAAACCATTGAGTGCGAGATTCACAAAAGTGACGGAAGCAGCCTGGTTATAGACTTGGAGTGTGCTGTTAACACGGCTATAGAGCTGGATTATTTAGCCGTAGGTGGAGTCTTGCACTATGTCCTGAAGAGAATGGTTAGCGATACCCCGTAGGGAATAGAGTTTTTATGCTGTTCGTGAACAGCTTCGTTTTGTGTCACGTAACGAGCTTTTCTGTGGGTGTTGGCTGTAGCATTTCGGTTTTTTTTAAATGTAGGTTTTGTCTCGTTTTTGGTGTGTTCTTTTTTCTTTATGTTTACCAACCGCGCTTTAAAAAGTATGCTGTTAAAGCACGACTTTTAGTCTTTTTTAACAACCCACCAGTCTTTTTTATTAGTCTATGACTTTTTTCACCACGTAGAATCCCATTTCAGTCGAAGAGGCATTGCCTAAGATCTCTTCTCTTATGTTTCCTTCGTCGACAATGTCCTGCCTCATAACATGGACGTCGTGTATGTTTCCGTGTGTCACCGGCTCCAGCCCGCTAGCATCAACTTCGAACAACATCTCAAACCACTTTTCCACATCAGAAAGGTACTTGCAGTAGTTAGCAGCCTCATCTTCAGAGATCTTTATTCTCACAAGCTTTGCCACTCTGTTTAGCTCTTCTAGGCTTATACCAGCGTTTCCGCGATCACTACTCAAAACCACCACCTCTCTCATATCATGACAGAAAACAAACAGTGTCAGCAAGTAAGATACGGCGAGTCAGGTGCTTTGCCATGCTCATCTTAGTTTGGTCCACAAATAGTATCAGCAACAACCAACTTACCCGACGCGGAGGTATCATACACATAAACGATTTGCTTGCTCAATAACGCCAAGCGCTTTCCACCTATGTACACCTACAAGGCTCCCTCTGCACCTAAGGCGTGACAGCAGGGCTCCAGTGCAGTGGTCAAGGCTACCCAGGAGCAAGGTTTTCTCAATCCTTACGTTATTCACAGTTACTTCCTCTTCATTACTTCGGAAAGCAAATAGTCTGCCAGCAAAGCAGATACGGTCTGCACCTTGATTTTACCACACTGGCTTCTCTTTTCGTCGTAGATTGTATCAGTAACGACTAACTTATCTAACTCCGAGGCCTCAACCTTATCAACAGCTTGCCCAGACAGTACGCCGTGCGTTACAAATCCTTGAACACTTAAAGCTCCTCGTGTTTTTAGCGCAGCAGCCGCGTTACACAGAGTCCCAGCGGAATCTACAAGATCATCCAGCAGTATGCAGTGCCTATCTTTTACATTTCCTACTACATGCATCACTTCCGAAACACCAGGGCGTTCCCTGTACTTGTCAATCACGGCGACTTGTATTGAGTTTATCCCATATTTTGCACTCAAGGCTCCGACAAACGCTCTTACTCTGCCCAGAGCGCCGTAATCAGGTGCAACAACTGCAAGCTTTTCTAATACGTGACTGTCGGCAACATAGTCGACGAATACACTATAGGCAGAAATGTTGGCGATCTGTGTGTCAAAGAATCCAGCAGATTGTTCGGAATGAAGATCCACAGTTACTACCTTTTCGGCACCGGAAACACTCAAGATCTTTGCTATCACTTTGGCACTTAGCGATGATATAAAAGCCCCATCTGGAGATTGCTGCGCCATTACCCTATCCTGACGGGAGTAACACAAATACGGTACTACCAAAGTCATGCTTGTGGGAGAGAAAGCGCGCCTCGCAGAATCGGCGAGCAACATGAGCTCCACCAAATTGTCGCTTGATGGCGTAGGTAGAGATTGCAAAATCACCACACGCGCACACGAATCACCGGTTTTTTTCGGCATTTCCACGCTGATCTCCCCGTCAGCGAACCTCTTAACTCTCGGTTCTACAACAGAATTATCAAGTAGGGCAGACATACTAGCAGCTAGGGCCGAGGAGGCACTTCCGGGAACTATGACCATACTACAACACCACTCCAACCGTAAGGTATGATAATTTGGTGTGTGACAAAAGTAAACATGTTTTCCCAGAACTATGGTACCATTTAAGGTGTGTCTCAACTGGTAGTGTCAGATGATCACCGAGCGTAAAGTTACAGAGGCATTGGAGGGTGTAACTGATCCCGATTCCGGTGTCAAGATTTCGGCAATTGGCACGTTATCGGTCACTATAAACAAGGGTGACGTGGGAGTCATACTACGTGTCAATGCTCACAAAGGGTCTAAGTGGGAGCAACAATTAAAGCGTGACTGCCGTGATGTAATCACGAGTAGGCTTTCAGGGATTACAAATGTAACTGTAGCCTTGATTCAGGATAAAATCCCTCGGCCTCTTGAGAAAATCAAAGTTTCAGGAGTACGAGAGGTTCTGATGGTAGCTTCTGGCAAGGGAGGGGTGGGTAAGTCCACTGTTTCAGTCCAGTTAGCACTTACTCTCGCAGGTTGTGGCTATAAAGTGGCTCTGGTCGATGCTGATATCTATGGTCCGTCAGTTCCTCAGCTTTTGGGTACGCAATTACTGGCTGCAGTCGATGATGCGGGCTTCATAGTACCACTGGAGATGCGAGGAGTGAGTAGTATATCCATTGGAAATCTTGTTCAGGATGATACCCGTGCCATAGCTTGGCGTGGTCCTATGGTTACTAAGGCCATTAACAAACTGATCACCGGGACTAGGTGGCGTGACATTGACTATATGGTGATTGATACTCCCCCTGGGACAGGGGATGTGCATATCAGTTTGACTCGCAGCTACGAGATCACCGGGGGGATCATTGTAACAACGCCGCATGAGTTATCTGTGACGCATGCAATGAAGACATGCGACATGCTGAGGAGTATGCAAGTTAGACTTCTCGGGGTAGTGGAAAACATGAGCTACGTACTTGATCAGAAATCCGGGCAAAAAATGCGCATTTTTGGTAATAGTGGCGGGCGTGTAGTAGCCGAGAAGAACTCAGTTCCTCTTTTGGGAGAGGTAGGGATTTGTCCGGGGCTAACCCTGAATATTGAACACGGGCATGCTGGGCCGCCTGATTCGGGGTTTTCTGAAATATTCAAATCTATTGCTGGTGAAATTCTCGGAGGGCGGGGGTATTAGCCGGTAATTGATTTCTTTTGCGACCCTCCGTCCATGACTTGCATACGAGACCTATAACATGTTTTGCTCGGCAAAACCTGGAGTTTTTGTGCACAGCAAAAGCTTCCTCCGTAATAGGGTTATTGCTTTGAAGTGTTGTGTCAGTTGGCATCGCATCCAGTGGTCTAGGACCGTATCTTGAAGTTTCCCCTGAGCTTAGGAAGCTACGCATAATGTATGCGCTTCCATGAAATAGGCCAAGCACGTCTATCGTGTACCGGGTTTAGTACACTATGTATCATGCATTGCGGGAGGCGGCGCCGACCAGTTAGGCGATGAACATCCACTGCCCTATTTAGCCACAACACGCATACACAGTAGTTCATACAATACCAACAGCACTGCCCATAGTACCTGTTGCGAAACCCAACGTGAACTAGAACACAATCGTCAGTGAAACGCAGCACGCTGGAGAGTGCTCAGCACGGCTCGCAGGGAATAAATTACCTGGTCGCTACAGGAGCAGCGCAGAAGATGCGCCGCACTAAACAATTACTGTATGTGCAACGCGCGCTTCAGTAGGTTGCTCCACTAACTGTCAACCGAGAAAAGGCCTATCAAAGCAAGTAGGTTGTATTTATGTACGATAACCTTGCTCTTAGCATTCACTAACTTCACTTTCGCTTTAAGTAGGTCCTGCTCGATTTTTAAAACGTCCAAAGTAGTCTTCATGTTCAGACTTGCTTCTTGAGTGATCGCGTCACACACTATCTCGTTGTATCTCACAGCTTCTCGCGCAGACTTGAGGAATGACTCCGAGGTTTGCAGTGCTTCCCACGCATTTATTACAGACTCCTCTACCTCTCTCGCAGCTTCGTGCAGGGAGTACATATAGTGCTGACGAGTTTTGTTAGCCTTGTCTATATCCATAAGTCCCAAAACACCTCTCTCGAAGATTGGCAGACTTAGCGTTAGATCGAACCTGTGAGATATGCGATCAAAACTACCTCCCGGCGAAGTTCTAGCTGATGCAGCAATGGTCAGGGATGGCAAGAACTTAGTAGCAACAGCCATAGCAGCATCACGCTTTGATGCCTGGTACACATTACGTGACAGAAGAAGAGACAGGTTACTTCTCTGCGCTATGTCTAACGCCTCTTGCAACGTGCTGGGGATCTGCAGTTTCTTATTACTTGGATATCTGAGGTCTACTGGTGGCTCCCCAATTATGCGAGTATAGTTTGCCTCAACAGTTTTCAGCCTTCCCCTTGCGCTGATAGCGTCAGTTTTAGCCTCGGCAAGTTTCGCCTCAGCTTTTGCAAGATCAGTCCTTGTTATTTCCCCGACGGCAAAACGCTTGTTGGCCGCTTCTAGCTGCTCTGTCATTACTTTCAGATTGCTCTCGTTGAGCCTGTTGACTTCGTATGCTGACATTGCTTCCATATAGACATTGATGGCCTTGAGCAGCGTCTTCTGCCTTTCGAGCGCAAATGCCAGTTCCTGTGCAGCGTACTGGTACCTCGCCTTGTCTATCCGGAACATGGTAGCACCGTTGAACAAAGTCTGTGACAAGGTTACAGCAGAACTGCTGCTTTCTTGTAGAGCACCGGAGTTATGTACCTTAAATTCGTACAATACCCGAGGTAAGACGCCCGCCATCGCGGAACTCACTACGTCGTGTTTCGATGCCAAACTCTTGTATAGACTTGCCTTGAGAGCCATGTTGTTGTCGAGAGTTTTATTTAATGCTTCATCAAGTGACGTTCCACTGGCCCCCTGTGACATATACATCACTAGCAATAGAAAAAGCAACGAGACCTTACGCATACACAACCATCGTAAATCATTTATGAACAAGCATATTACATTATTGCATTGAAAATCAAGGCCGGTTGAAGGTTTTTAAGTGGCACATATATTGGCTCGCGCAGTGGCCAAAGTACGTTCAACTTATGCTACATAAATCATGGTATTTTGGCAGTTTTTTCAGGGGGAAAGCAGGCAAAAATTATTACTTAAATTTACGAGCTTGAACCCTAGTTTGCATTGACAAGTTTAGCATTAGGTAGTAGAGTCCGCTGATGCGGTTCCGTTTTAGTGGGTTGATCGGGCATGAGGACTTTCTCAATAAAAGCTGGCGAAGTGAAGAAGCGTTGGGTACTCATTGACGCCGACGGTATGGTGGTGGGTAGGCTTGCGGCTTATATTGCTTCGTTGCTACGGGGAAAGCACAAGCCCGAGTATACGCCGCACATGGATTGTGGTGACTATGTTATAGTGATAAACGCGGACGCTGTGCGTTTTACGCGCAATAAATATAAGGATAAGGTCTACTACAGACACACTGGCTATCCGGGCGGGTTAAAAAGTAGCACTCCTAGTGACATTATGCGGGCGGGGCATCCGGAGAGGATACTCAAGCTTGCTGTCTGGCGTATGTTGGGTGACGGCCCGCTGGCCAGGAGACGTTTCAAGAATCTTAAAGTGTACGCTGGGCCTATCCATGGGCATGATGCGCAGCAGCCGGTAGTTCTAGATTTTGGCGCTATGAATGTTAAAAATAGAAGGGGAGAGGATGGTAGAAGGTGAGGTGAGCGTTGGCAGTGCAGCTGGCGGGCCCGCTAAGGCTAAGATAGATAGGTTTGGTCGCTCTTACGGCACTGGCAGTAGAAAAACTGCTGTGGCTAAGGTGTGGTTGAAGGTTGGCAGTGGTGTTGTGAACGTCAATGGAGTGGATTGCACCGATTACTTCCGCAGGGAGTCGCTGTGTAGGTGTGTACATAATCCATTCCACGTTACGTCTACAGTGGGCTGCTACGATGTTCGCGCAGTGGTACTAGGCGGTGGTGTTTCTGGTCAAGCTGGTGCCTTAGCCCACGGGATTAGCAAAGCGCTGAAAGATATTAATCCGTCTCTCCAGCCGATTCTTAGACAGGCGGGGCTTTTAACGCGGGATTCCCGGGTGGTTGAGCGCAAGAAGTACGGACAGCATAAAGCGCGTAAGAAGTGTCAGTTCTCTAAGAGATAGCGGCTTTGGTATGATGTCCTGTGGCTTCTGCTGAGGTTTTTTAGTCGCCTGTTCGGTGGCTCTGTAGACGCGCGGCGAAGGGTGCTGAGGTATTGTGTGTAAGTGTGGGGTAGGCGTGAGCGTTGGTGCTGTGAGCGGCAAAGGAGCTCCAGATGAGGTTAATGTCCTCATTGAAGTGAGCCAGAATTCGTGTCCAGTGAAGTACGAGGTGGATAAGGATACTGGTATCTTGTGTGTTGATAGGTTTTTGCCCACAGCTATGTATTATCCGTGCAACTACGGCTACGTACCGAACACAATGGCCGGGGATGGCGACCCCGTGGATGTGCTGGTGTTGAGTAGGTTTCCGGTGATTTCGGGAGCTGTTATACGCTCACGGCCCGTCGGTGTATTATCCATGCATGATGAAAAAGGAGAAGACCTGAAGGTTTTGGCTGTCCCTGCGTCGGGGGTTGATCCGTACTATGAAGATGTCAGGAACTATACAGATTTACCTAGCGTATTTTTAGATTCAATAGCGCACTTTTTCACCTACTACAAAAAACTCGAAAAAGAGAAGTTTGTTTCGGTGGGAGACTGGCAAGACGCCGCTCGAGCTAGGTCTGTGATACAAGAGTCTATTGTAACGTTGCAATAGGGATTATCGTCTTTTTCGATTCTATATCTTTGATGCAAAATGTTGCTGCGGACTGAGTGCATAGCTTCCTTTTTCATGCGGTGCTTGCTGTAATAATCTGTTTCTTCGTTTTGTTGCTGTGAATCTGTGCGGTACGCGATTCTAGGTTGTGCCGTTCAAAGCGGCAGCGCGCACCCGGAATTCTCATGTCAGTAAAAGCAACATAAAAACACTGTTTTCGTCACGCACCTACAGATGCTGTGACAGTTTTATGACTTGCTGTGGGTTATATTTCCTACGTGGCAGTGTGTTAATGTCTTGCTGTATTATACATCCTAAATTAACACTATAGTTACCAGTTATTTGTAGTAACCGTGGAATTTTTTATTATGCTATACCAGTAAATTTATTAACTTGCTGTTGTGCGATCATAATACTGTCTCGCTACAAGGACATTAATGCTTGAGTTTATGTAGTGAAAATTGTACAAGCTGTACTAATATTAACTGTAAGGCGAATTTATGGAGAAACACGGTAGTTGCAGCAGCATAGTTGCCAGAATCAGATCTCAGATGGATAAGATCGGGATCAATGCCAGGGAACTTGCGGAAAAGGCTTCTGTTGGAAAGTCGTTTGTGTACGATATTCTCAGTGGTAAGTCGAGCAATCCTACGTCCAAGAAACTTATGGCAATTGCCGAAGTGTTACAAGTGCCACTAGCGTACTTAGTAGGTAGCGACGATGGACTGTGTGAAGTCGCCTCTGGTGGCGTTGTTCCCATTACTCATCTTGAGGCTTGTGGGGACGACGGTGAGAAAAATGTAACAAAATACGACAGGTTCTATATCCCCTCCAACGCCAGATTGCCTTTTAATACGGGCTTTTTGCGTTTTTATGACGTCAAGGGTGATAGCATGTCTCCAACTCTTTTTGGTCAGGATATGGTCTTGGTGGATATATCAGACAAGGTCGCGCACCCCGCGGGGGTTTTTGCCATAAGGGATTCCATTGGGATTTTGATCCGCCGTCTTGAGTACATACGAGACAGTAGCCAAATAGTGTTACACGTTGTGTGTGACAATAAAAAGTATTCGTCTTATGAATGTGGTGTAGAAGATATAGAGATTTTAGGACGAGTAATATGGTATGCCAGGGCGCTGCGGTAGGTAGTTTCCGGTGTTTGTTGAATTTCTTAAAAAAGCGTTAATGCATATAGGGTACACATGGTGTGCCATGCGTGCGCTGTTGGATACATTAGTTGCTGTTTGTATAATGAGTCCTGCTTGTAGTGGGGATGACAGCAGGTTTCGCTGTGTTGTATGTGCAACATATGAGAAATATGTTATACACCTTCGTCAGATCGTGCTTGCTGTGTGTGGCGGTATACGTGTTAGCTTTAGAGGGTCTGGTTAAGCGTCGCCGGAAAAGGGGATCGTTGTGTGCCTGAGTTTGTTGTGTTTTTGAGGGGTGGGTATGCGCATACTGTTAATAGAGGACGATGTTGCTTGTGCCAAGGCAGTTGAAGCTTCACTGTCTTCAGAGGGGCATTTTTGCGAGACTATGGCTTCGGCGCAGGATTGTTACGGTAGCATAATTCCCAAAAACGATGATTACGATGTAGTAATTCTGGATATCCACTTTCCTGGTAAGATAGATGGATATGATATATTGGTGAAGCTGAGAGAATCGGGTATTAAGGTGCCGGTTCTGATTCTGTCGTGCATTTCTTCGGTGGCCCATAAGGTAAAGGGTCTTTACTACGGTGCAGATGATTATATCACCAAGCCCTTTCATAAGAGCGAGTTACTTGCTAGAATCAAAGCGATAGTGAGGCGCACGAGGGGCCATCCTGAGTCTATAGTCAGGGTGGGTAACATTTCGATCAACTTGGATCACAAGTGCGTTGAGTGTAATGGATCGATCATCCATCTGACAAAGAAAGAGTACGGCATGATTGAGTTATTGTCCTCCAGGTTAGGAACGGTACTCACTAAGGAGATGTTCTTGTCGCATTTGTACAGGGAGCTTGATGAGCCTTCTGACGATAAGATTATCGATGTGTTTATGTGTAAGTTGCGTAAGAAGCTGAAAGTTGCCAACAACGGTAAGAACTACATAGAGACCGTGTGGGGTAGGGGCTACGTCCTGAAGGAGCACGCAACGGATGATGGTGACGATGCCAGAGGGGCGCAACGCAACGAGGTTGCTGCCAATAAGACCGCTAAGATTGGGGGCAGGGAGCCCGACTATGCGTGGTCAGACGAGAGTCAGTGTGGTGAGCAAAACAGGGATTACGCGGAAGAAGCGTAGTTTTGGTGATTGTGTTTTTTATGGTGTGTGCTAGAGTGGTGCCCTGTAGGTGAGTGCGGGGTATTAGATGGCTGTATTCGTGCATAGTGATGACTTGCCGGATGATGTAGACCTAGGGGGTATTGTCGCTGTTGATACAGAGACTATGGGCTTGGTCTGTCGACGTGATAGGGTCTGCTTAGTACAGCTCTCTGCCGGAGATGGTGACGCTCACCTTGTAAAGTTCAGTGGTGATTACAGTGCACCTAATCTTCGCAAATTGATCTCCAATCCCGCCGTGCTGAAAATCTTTCACTTTGCTAGGTTTGATGTTGCCGCAATACGACACGGTTTTGGTATGTGGGCAGCCCCTTGCTATTGTACCAAGATAGCATCCAGGCTTGTTCGCACGTACACTAATCATCATGGTCTTAAAGACTTATGCTACGAATTGTTGGGTGTGAAGATTAATAAAGCTCAGCAATCCTCTGATTGGGGTAGAGAGGTTCTTACATCTGAACAGCTTAGCTATGCGGCATCGGATGTTGTGTATTTACACGCTATCAAAAGGAAGTTGGATATGATGCTGGAGCGAGAAGAAAAGCAGGATCTCGCGGAGGCATGCTTCAAATTTATTCCTGCAAGGGCAGAGCTGGATCTGTTGGGATGGGACGGCGTTGACATATTTAGTCATCAAACTTAGCTGTAACAATTTTGACTGCGTAATCTAAAAGTGTTCACCTCTTCGGAGGGTACAGTTTTATTGACATTATGGGGGATTGAGTCTAGAATCCCCAACTCTGGGGAGTTGCTTGGGTGCGTATGGGCTGTGAAGTATATGGCGGGCTTGAGTTCAGCATAAGCCGTGAAGAGCTTCTGCAGGCGCTGAGCTACGTTAGTAGCGTTATTGAGCGGCGCAACAGTATTGCAGTTTTGTCGTGTGTCAGGATAGAGGCAAAGGGTGCTGGGATAGAGCTCACCTCTACCGATCTGGATTTGTCCATTGAGGCTTGTGTGACCGCAAACGTGGTGACGGAAGGGGTGGCGGTAGCGTCGGCGCAGTTGCTGTACGACATTGTGCGTAAGCTTTCAGGTGACACTGACGTTAGGTTCAAGCTAGATGCGAGTAAACTGCTTTTGGAGTGCGGAAATGCGAAGTTTTTTCTGCACATTATAACTCCGGAAAAATTTCCTGCCATTGAAGGAAGTGCTCCAGATAGTGAGTTCGAGATATCTCCAGCGAATCTGTCTGAGCTATTGAATAAAACCAAGTTTTCTATGTCTGTGGAAGAGAGCAGGTATAACCTTCGGGGGGTTTACATGCACATGGACGAGGATAAGCTGCATTGTGTTGCTACTGATGGACATAGGCTTTCCTTGGCAAAGATAGATAAGCCTGAAGGGTTAGGTTCTAGGGCCGGGGTTATAATTCCAAGAAAGACTGTTAACGAGATTCTCAAAATTATAAGTCATGGTATAGGGAGTGACCCTGCGCAGAATGTTTCCGTAGGGCTATCGGATAGGAAAATATGCTTCAGGTACAGAGGGTATTTTGTGGTCTCCAAAGTTCTTGACGGGGTGTTTCCTGACTACGCATCCATAATTCCGGCAGAGAGGCGCAACAGCGTTGTTATGGATGCTACTATGCTGCAGAGTGCTGTGGACAGGGTTTCAGTTGTTGTGTTTGACAAGGTGAAGGCTATCAAGCTTTCGTTTACATCTGGAATGTTGGTTTTAAGTTCAGCGTCTTCTGACCAGGGTGATGCGCGCGAGGAGATTGCTATTGACTATACAGGTGATGATGTCACTATAGGCCTAAATGCACGGTACCTAATGGAGGTTCTCGGCAGTATAAGGGGAGCGTGTGAGCTAGTGTTTAGTGACGGCAGCTCTGCTGTTCTAATCCAAGATGGGGAGCACGGAATGCACATAATAATGCCGATGAGAATTTGATCTGATCGGATGCCAACTGCAAAGCGTGATTCTTCGCTTCTACCCAAGTTATCGCACGGGGGTCTCTGTGGGGAATTGTCTTGTAAAGTTGCTTTTGTGGTAGTGCCTCTTCAGGTCTGCTTATAGTAGCGGTACATCTGTTTTGGTGGTGTGTTCTTAGTGATTAACGGTGGCAACACATTCTGCGTTGTTTTGAACTGGTGTTACAAAAAATGCTAGGCCATTGATACTTTCATGCGTCTCCCACATAACGTAGCCTGTTTCCTGGAGACAGCAGCTGTCTGGGCCAGAATGGCTGCTAGGCACATTAGAGTGCTGGCTCCTTGAGCTATGATGAAATTTTGGTTGTGTTTAAAAGTTTATGTCTTGTCCATCATATTTTGTTCGTCTACGTTTTGAATGCATGTGTCCACATGTGTGTTCCATACAGCAAAAAGGGCAGTTTGCAAGCGCTATAAAGTTGAGCATATGGTCCTGTTTCGCGTTTAGGGACATTTGTTGCGTGCCGTTTTAGCCCATAGCAAACCAAGCCTCAGTTCCCGCCGAAGGAAAGGTGGCAACCTTTTTTGTCTCCATGATTTAACGAGAACGGTGGTGTGAAGGTAGTAGTTTGTGTTTCGTATTTCTGGTTTCATTGTACTTCTTGTTTCAGTCTCGTAACAAACTATCGGGATTTTTGCAATGCCATGTTGCTGAGTGTTTGGAGACATCGTCATATCGTTTTGGTTTGTTATCACGTAGGGGAATGGGTTTGACTCTGAGTAAAATCAACTTACGAGCAAAAAGGTAACTACCTTGCACAGACTGTGCCGTGTATATGACCAGAGCCGTAACAAAGGAAATTAAAGCACGTTTACTTCGTTAGGCGGCGCCTGGATGGGGCTTCCCTGACACGCAGCTTGCTCTCAGAATTTGTACAACGCGTAACCTACAACCTGTCTTTTGGGTTTGTCGTGGCAAGAAAAAATATTATCCGCAGCCCAGCCTATAACCGACTTTTATTAAAAATACCTGATAGCTCCCTGATGCGGCATTCTGCCACGCAAACAAGAGCAGTCGTCATCTTTCTAACACGCCTGTTGCTTGTGCGTGTCCTTAGGCAACCAGGAAAGATACTCTCTGACTACACAGAGAAAACCGCACTTCCTGTGTCGGAGCCCAACAAGCACCCTGTTTAGCTATTTTTTGCTCTATGTCCACGGCGCTTCTTTCTGCAACCAAAGCCGTGTTCTTAATAACTAACCAGTTGTTTTATCTTTTTTTGCCCCACTGGCGTCAGCATTGTTTTTTTCATGTTTTTTGTTCAAGACTTCGGTCACAGACGTTTTTAGCGCTTTTATTTGTACACCACTAGCAACTTCCAAGAACAAATAGCCGTTGTCACTGTCTACTTTTTCAACTGTGCCGAAGAGCCCACCAGCAGCAACAACTTTGTCACCCCTTTTCAGGCTATTAACCAGCTCTTTGTGTTCACGTATTTTTTTCTGTTGCGGTCTTATCACCAGAAAGTAAAACACACCAAAGATAAGGACAAGAGGCACGAATCCAGCCAGAGAAGCTCCAACGCCAGCTGCCGACGCAGCTGTAGTTGTCTCAGCAGAAGCAAGCGCGTCGCTAAAAAACGAAAACATTCAATTGACCACAAAATACACAGCTTTACTCTATCAAAGCTGCGACTAACTGTCAAGGAGACTACAGTTGCGCACCTCTCTCCCATCTATTCTGCAAGCTGCCTGGCTTTCCTCGCACCAGATAACGGACTACACAAACTCACCAAAGCCTGCGTAGCTCAGCGCACCACGACACACACCTGCTTCAACAGGTACCACAAGTGACTCGTAGCTCTTTTGCAACGCAAGAAACAAGCAGCCTAACACACGTTACAGTCCATTTCTGATTACCATCCTTGTGTTTCTGCGTTTACTCACACGCACCGATATCATATCTATACATTCCCCCAGGCCAGTCCAACAAGTCAAGCGCAGCGTACACCTGGTGCTTTGCTGTTGCCAGATCATTAGCAGAAGCCACCACGTTTAGTACACGTCCGCCATCAGACACCCAGTTGTTACCAACTCTTCTAGTTCCCGCATGAAATACCTGTATATTGGGACACTTCGCCATCTCATCAAGCCCATTTATCACAGACCCAGTCTCAAACTGGTGGGGGTACCCCTTGCTTGCGACTACAACACAAACAGCTGATTTATCGTTCAACTCTACAACTTCACTGCCCAGCCTTCCCTTGGCAGTCAGCGACATAAGACGAAGTAAATCCGAATTGAGTCTCGGCAATATCGCCTGTGTTTCGGGATCACCGAACCGCACATTGTATTCCAACAAATGTGGCTCATTCTTCTTTATCATTATGCCGGCAAAAAGGAGCCCCCTAAACCTTATTCCCATGTTAAACATGGCCTTGATGGTGGGATAGACTATTTTCTGCACAATCAGATGTTCCATTTCGGAGCTCATTAACGTCGGTGCGGAATACGACCCCATGCCGCCGGTGTTGGGTCCCTTGTTATTATCGCCCACGGGCTTGTAATCTTGTACGGCACCGAGAATGACCGGATTTGTTCCGTCTATCAGCGTAAGGAAGCTCACCTCCTTCCCTTCCAGAAACTCCTCAACTACTACTGCTTCCCCAGCTTTTCCGTACTTGCCATGGACCAACATATCATCAAGAGCCTCGTACGCCTCATCTAGTGTACGACAAACCACAACTCCCTTCCCTTGCGCAGGCCCGTCAGCCTTCACAACAAGAGGCAACTTGCTGCGCTTTACATACTGCCTCGCAGAGCCAATATCCATAAAGTAGCCATATTTGGCTGTCGGTATGTTGTACCTCGCGCACAGTTCCTTGGTGAAGCCCTTAGAAGCCTCCAGACGCGATGCGGCTCTTGATGGACCAAAAACGAAAATCCCTTCGTCAGTAAGAGCATCTGCAAGACCGCTGATCAGTGGTAACTCAGGTCCCACTACAACTAAATCTATTTTTTCTTGCTTGCAAAGTTGGACCACCTCAACGAAGTCGAACACGTCCACATCGACTACTGTTGCTAGATCTGCCATGGCCTCGCGACCAGGAGCAACATAAAGGCGCTCCAGCATGGGCGAGGTACTCAAGCAGCTCAGCAACGCATGTTCCCTGCCCCCTGAGCCTACAACAAGAACATTCATAGTGCCTCCTGTACTAGAGACTATACCAGTTACTCTACAGCGTACGCTATCACAAATGAAGAGCTTGTCAACTGCTTTGGGTAACGCACATAAGAACGCACGTAAGCATGGAGTTTTAAGGCTTGCTCTTGGCAATGCTTTGTGTTTATATTCTGGGAGGCGATTGTGCTTCCTTTTTTGTGAGATTGCTGGTGCGTTTCAGGGCTTTTTTGTTTATGGTCGTGGTTTTAGTTGCGGCGACGCCGAGTATGGGCTACACGCAGGAAAGTCACCTTGCGGGTGTGCAGGCCCTGTATGACGAAGCACTTGCCTTGTTCAATAAGAAGAAATACAAAGCGGCAATTGAGGCTTTTGACAGGTTGGAATCTTTATATCCATTCTCTCAGGCTGCTATAGACGGTAGTCTGATGTCAGCCGCTGCGAACTATGAGATCAAAAATTACAACGAAGCAGCTGCGCTTGCGGAGGGCTATGTTGGTGTTTTTCCTAACAGTGATGTTGTTGACTACGCCTATTATGTTAGCTTGATCTCTAAATACATGTTGATTCCTGACTTGGGGCTCGATGTGACCGAGGCGAACGCTGTCCTTAAGCTGGCACGCGATTTTGAGAGCATGTTTCCTGATTCTAAGTACTTGGGGGAAGTGCGGGAGAAACTTGCCGCTGTTCGACACCATCTTGCTGCGAGGGAGTTCTCGATCGGGAAGTTTTACCTCAGAAGAGGAAGGTACATAGCATCCATAAAGAGATTCTCGGGCTTACTTGACGAATACTCGGACACCGTCTTTGCTACTGAAAGTGTACGAAGACTTGCTGAGGCTTACAAAGCAATCGGGGATGTTGAAACAGCTGCTCTCTATACAGAAAGGCTTCATCGACAAGGTGGCGCCGATAAACTCGCAGATGCTGAGCCAGTCCCCGCAGTGGATGACGATAAAGCAAGATCATAGCAAGTACCGCCACAAATGGAGTTAGTGACTAGTTGCATAGGACCACGGCCGAGAAAATCAGGAACAAGTAGTAAATGGAATAGCTAAAGAGATCCATGCAGTGATCATGCGAAGGTTCACACTTTTCAGCGAATAGAGATGATGCACGCACGATGAATACAGATCCCAAACTGATGGCGTTAATCGCATAGAGTGCCACTTCTGAAACAAAGAAACATGGCAATAGCGTAGAAAGAAAAAGTGCTATGCTGTACCCCAGAACATGAGTCCTGGTCGAGCTGATGGATATTACAGGCAACATGGGAATGCCAGCGTTTCTGTAGTCCTCTCTGTTTAAAAGTGAAAGTGCCCAAAAGTGGGGTGGGGTCCACAAGAATATTATGAGGAAAAGTACCATGCTCTCCCCAGCAAGTGATCCTGAAACAGAGGCCCAGCCAATTACTGGAGGAAATGCCCCCGCGATGCCACCTATTACTATATTCTGTGGCGTTCGCCTTTTTAGCAGAATAGTGTAAATCACTGCATAGAAGAAAATGCTTCCTGCAAGTAATGCTGCTGACAAATAGTTCACAACTATTGCCATAATTAGCACTGCAATTATAGAAAGTGCTAAGCCGCATTCCAGCGCATTGACTTTCGATATGCGTCCAGAAGGCACGGGGCGGCTAGACGTCCTGGTCATTAGAGCATCGATATCGCTATCATACCACATGTTCAGCGCCCCTGCTGCGCCAGAGCCCAGCGCTACACATAACGTTGCTACCAGTCCAATAAGGGGGTGAACAACCCCTGGCGCAACCATAATGCCTGCAGAAGCCGTAAATACCACCAAGTACATGATCCTTGGCTTTACTAGTTTCCAGTAATCCTTAGCAGATGCTCTCACAAGTGGACTGTCGCTACTTTTATCCCCTGACATTAATGTGTCTCATGTTTCGTCAGGTCTGGGATCTCCTCAAAAGTGTGGAATGGCGCAGGTGATGGAAGCGTCCATTCCAAAGTATCTCCACCCCAGGGATTGGCGGGAGCTTTTTCACCCCGTATCAGGGTGTACACGACGAGTGCTATAAAAAATATTACAGAGATAAAAGAAAGCAACGCTCCAACCGACGAAATGTAATTCCACGGGATAAAAGCGTCTGGATAGTCAGGTATCCGGCGTGGCATTCCAGCTAGTCCTAAAAAGTGCTGCGGGAAGAAAGTTATGTTTGTTGAGATAAAAGTGAACCAGAAATGAACCTTCCCCATAGTCTCTGGATACTGTTTCCCAGAGATCTTGCTGATCCAATAATAGAACCCGGCATAGGCTGCAAACAGCGCGGCAATAGACATCACGTAGTGGAAGTGAGCCACCACATAGTAGGTGTCGTGTAAGACTCTATCAATGCCGCCGTGTGATACTATGATGCCGGTTAGGCCCCCAACCGTGAAGACGAATATAAATCCTATGGCGAACAACATTGGTGTCTTAAACTCTATTTGACCACCCCACATAGTGGCAATCCAACTGAAGACTTTCACCCCAGTCAAAACTCCAATAAGCATGGTTGTCACGCTGTAGTATGTGACTAATTCTGCGCTGATGCCTGTAGTAAACATATGGTGCGCCCAGACTACCAGCCCCACGGTAGCAATTCCTACTAGCGCAAAAACCATGCCTAGATATCCAAAAACTGCTTTGTGAGAGAAGGTTGAGACTATTTGACTTACTATACCAAAGGCTGGGAAAATAATAACGTAAACCTCAGGGTGTCCGAAAAACCAAAACAGGTGCTGGAACAGAACAGGATCCCCTCCCCCAGAGGGGTTAAAGAAACTCGTGCCGAAGTTCCTGTCGGTCAGCAGCATAGTGATGGCTCCCGCCAATACAGGGAGTGATACTATAAGCATGAACGATGTTAGCAATATCGTCCAAACAAACAACGGCATCTTCATCAGGGACATGCCTGGCGCGCGCATGTTGAAAATGGTCACTATGAAATTTATAGATCCTACGAGCGATGAGATGCCGGCAACGTGCAGTGCTAGTATTGCCATATCGACTGCTGCGTCCGGATGTGAGTTCAGATAGGAAAGAGGTGGGTAAAGTGTCCAACCCGTACCAGGACCGTCACCTATTAGTACGGAACACAGCAAGAGAGCCAGCGAAGAAACTAGCATCCAAAAACTTAGATTATTCAGCCTGGGGAAAGCCATATCGGGCGCTCCAATAAGCAAGGGGACAAACCAGTTGCCAAATCCCCCGGTCAGTGCAGGCATTATCATGAAGAAAACCATTATGAGGGCATGCCCAGTCACCATGACGTTATAGAGCTGATAATTTCCACTGAGCACATCAATGTGAGCAAGCTGGGCCCGCAGAATCAGCGACAGAACTCCCCCTACAACACCGCCGATTATAGAGAAAATTATATACATCGTACCGATATCTTTATGGTTAGTTGAGAACAACCAACGCCGAAACCCTGTAGGTGTATGTTCTGAATCCATAAACTATCCCCATCCATACTGCAGGGGAGAACGAATCAAAATTTAAGACGCCCTTCCCAGATTTACGTAATTATCCAACAAAACCTTGAAAAATGACAACAACAACCAAAGTCACCCATATCATCACTCCGCAGCCTTTTTACTTTTCACCCACTCATCAAACTGCTCTTGAGATACTGCCTCTATGGCTATGGGCATGAACCCATGCAGTCTTCCGCACAACTCAGAACATTGCCCGTAGTAGACTCCCGGCTTTTTGACGGAAAACCATGCTTCATTAAGCCTACCGGGTACCGAGTCTATTTTAACTCCAAGTGCTGGCACAGCCCAGCTGTGTATCACGTCAGCGCTAGTAGTTTGCAGAAGTATTGTCTTTCCTACAGGCACCACCATCTTGTTGTCTACTTCTAGCAAGCGGAGCTCACCGTCACGGAGCTCATTTTCAGGTTTCATATAGCTATCGAAGGTTATTTCGTTCTCTGGGTACGAATACACCCAGTACCACTGATAGCCAATTGCTTTGACGACAAGATCTGCCTTTGGGATCTGTTGCTCATATCTTATCAGCTTCACATTGCTGAAGGTAAGGAACCCGACTATCAACAGCGGCACAAGTGTCCACAACACCTCAAGCAGCACATGGTGCGAATGCTTCCTATTAAAGACCACTGGCTCGCCGTCTCTCTTTCTAAACCTGATGAGTACGTAGGTTAACAATATGAAGACTACAAGCACCACTAGCGACATCACGATCATGACAAAGCTATGGGACTTGATAATTGCCTCCATGACGTCAGTTACGGGCTCTTGAAAACCCATCTGCCACGGGGAAGGAGAAGCAGCACTCGAGGGATCACCCCACACAAACAACGTAGTAAAGCACGCAAACAAAACTCCCACGATGAACGCTTGAAGCATGAGAAAAAATCCCTAGTGTTGAAAAAAATCTACAGCGTGCATGATACATCCAGGTTGTGTCATGGCGCAAGGGTTTTATTGGCTTTTGAAGGCTGCAATGACGAGTGTTAAACACAGAACAGTAGGTAAAAATTTATTTATGTATTGCAGTCTGAGATCATAGCGCGGGTAAGTATTTTCCATGTGGTTGTAGGCGAAAATGCCTTTCAAGATTGCAGCTGTTTTCATGGGTATACCCGTAATGTCCGATAGAAAGCGAACTATGCCTCAAACTGTGCTATGTCTATGCGCTTCCTATTTCTACATTAGGATATGGCGAACGAAATACCTGATTATCACTAGGCATTCCTGGGAAGAGGCGTTATTGCTTGAGGGTAAGTGTAAATTTATATAAAATGCTGGCACCTTCCGGGGCTACTTGTCGATCATGGTTACACGATGCAAATGCGGCGCTTCTACATAACTACTCCCACATATTATGTTAATGCGCCGCCTCATATAGGACACTTTTACTCAACCTTGATAGCGGATGTTATGGCGAGGTTTAAGGCCATTGATGGGTTTGATGTGAAATTTTCTACTGGGACAGATGAACACGGACAAAAAGTTGAAGAGACGGCACGTAAAAGTGGCATAGGCGTTGAGAAATATGTAGATACGGTAAGTGAAACCTTTAAGGAGCTGGTACGAAAGTCCGGTTTTTGTTGTAGTGATTTTATACGTACTACAGAGACCCGCCATAAAAACGCGGTGTCGGCACTGTGGAATGTGCTCTACAGCAAAGGGCAGATTTACCTGGGTCATTATTCTGGGTTCTATTCTGTTAGGGATGAGACGTTCTACCAAGAGCGTGAGTTAGTGGATGGTAAAGCGCCTACTGGTGCTGAGGTAGAGTGGTTGGAAGAGCCAGGATATTTCTTTAAGTTGTCGGAATGGCAGGACGACTTGCTGAGGTTTTACAAGGAAAACCCCGATTTTGTAGTTCCTGTGGGCCGTATGAACGAAGTTGTGCGTTTTGTGGAATCAGGGTTACGCGATCTTTCGGTATCTAGATCGAAAAAACACATTTCCTGGGGGATAGACGTTCCAGGAGATAAGGATCACCTGGTGTACGTGTGGGTTGATGCACTATCAAATTATCTGGCGCTCACGGGGTTCCCCGACATACATTCTGAGGAATATAAAAACTTCTGGGATGGAAAAACTGTTACTCACATTGTTGGCAAAGATATCCTGAGATTTCATGCCGTTTACTGGCCGGCGCTGTTGATGGCAGCAGGACTCCCACTTCCCAAGCAAGTAGTTGCCCATGGTTGGTGGTTGAATGAAGGGCAAAAAATCTCTAAGTCGCTTGGAAATATAATAGATCCTATTGCCGCTATGGAGGAGTATGGCCTGGAGAATTTCCGGTATTTTCTGTTGAGTGAAACCTCTTTTGGTAATGATGCAAGTTTTAGCCGTGAGGGCCTAAAAGAGCGCGTAAATTGCGATCTATCCAATAACTTTGGTAACCTGGTTCAAAGGACGGTTTCTCTGTTGCACCGAGAATGTGGTGGCAAAATCCCTGAAGTGCCTGTGGACAAGTTGCAGGGCGAAGAGGATCTTCCGGCATACGGTGAAATTTTTGCGAGATATAGGGCATATGTTGAGGAGTATAGGTTTTTTGAGGCCTTGAAATTCATACTTAGCCTGTCAGCGATAGCAAACGAGTATATAGCACGTAAAGCTCCTTGGAAGCTATTTAAAGAGGATAAAGAGCATGCCAATGCTGTTATTTTCAAGCTACTGGAATATATAAGGTGTTTGGCAATAATGTTGCAGCCGTTTTTGCCTGATGCTGCAGCGCGCGTATTAGATCAAATTGCGGTTCCTGAAGAGAAAAGGTCCTTCAAGTACTTTGCTGAGCTCAACACTTCGAGCGTAGTGCTACCTGCTCCTGTGCCGGTGTTCTCAAAGTTTGATCGCCTGTAAAGGTGCGCCATTGGTTTTAGGAGCAGAGTGATTACTGCTTTTCATTGGTGTATCTGGTTTGCATATTACTAAGATCCTGGGTGCCGCCGCTGTGCGTCTAAATTGCCCTTTTATATTTCCTGCCTAAGGCATAACTGCGCGCAGTTATGCAGCGGATTCTCTGTAAATATCCGCGATCTCACTATGAACTTCCCGAATGTCCTGGTGGTTTCGGAATAGGTATCCGCATGGTACCTGCGTACGTTTTTAGTTGATGTAGAGAATTCTACTGCACTTAATGTTTGTATTGCTTTTTTTCAGGGAAGTTTGCGCTGTAGCGGATAAGGTTTAATACGGTACTATAATTTTGTAATTTTGTTTTTCACAATGCTACCAAGCGCGCATGAACAGTCTTTTGTATATGCAGGATTACACACATTTTCCCGAATGCCGGTCTGGCATTTTTTGCACTATGGGCTACGAAGTTAATGTTTAAATGCACTGTACAAAGTTGCCACCCCTCCGCAGAGATCTTTGTGCGTAACCATAGAGAACTTGGCAGTGCGGATCTCGCCGGTAAAGCCCTCCTGTGAGGGAAAATTTCTAATACTGTCAACCAAGTAATAGTACGCCGCCTCGTCTTTCGCGATCAACTGCCCAATTTTGGGAATTACTGCGAAAGAGTAGAGGTCGTATGCAGCCTTGAAGGGCCCTTCCTTCAATATGGGGGAAAACTCTAGGCACAGAAACTGTCCACAGGGTTTTAGCACCCTATAAGCCTCGCTAAGAGCGGCTTCACGGTTTGGTATGTTTCGTATTCCAAACGCTATGGTGTAATAGTCGAAACAATCGCTTGAAAAGGGTAAGCGTTCACCACTTGCGCAAACCCACTTTACAGAAATTCGGTTACAATCAATAGCCTTTTTTCTGCCGAAATCCAACATGTCTGTATTTATATCGCAAACAGTTACATCAAGCCCATGGTGTTTCGTAAGTGCCTGTAGCGCAACATCTCCAGTGCCTCCCGCCACGTCCAACAATGCACCCGAGCCCTTGGTGATCCTACTGCATAGCTCGCGCTTCCAAAGCCTGTGCAGCCCAAAGCTCATGATATCATTCATGACGTCATAGCGAGATGCAACTGAGGAAAAGATCCCGTTGATCGCGGCCTGGGTAACCATTTTTTGCCTATAGTATAAACTTCGACAGGTCCAGCTGCTTGGAGATATCCTCTAATTTTTCTTTTACATGTGTGCTATCTATAATGAAGGTTTTGCCTTTATTTTCTGTGGCGTTGTAGCTTATATCCTCCATGAGCTTTTCCATTATGGTGTGGAGTCGTCTAGCCCCGATATTTTCAACCTCTCTGTTAACTATCGAGGCGATTTCAGCTATGGCTGATATTCCGTCTTCCGTGAATTCAACTGTCACACCTTCGGTTTCCAACAGTGCGCGGTACTGCTTGAGTAAGTTTGCTTCAGGCTCCGTAAGAATTCTCACTAGGTCATCCTTGCTCAGTGGCGCGAGCTCAACGCGAATAGGTAACCGCCCCTGAAGTTCTGGTAGAAGATCAGAAGGCTTTGCCAAATGAAAAGCTCCGGACGCTATGAACAAGACATGATCTGTGGTTACGGTACCGTATTTTGTGCTAACGCTGGTGCCCTCTAGTAACGGGAGTAAGTCGCGCTGCACCCCTTCCCGGTTTACCTCTCCACGCACCTCATTCCTCGCTGCTATTTTGTCTATTTCGTCCAAGAACACTATGCCCTCATTGCTTGCCGTGTCCAGGGCTTCTCTGATTACTTTATCCTCATCGATGAGCTTTTCGGTCTCCTCGTCTAACAAAATTTTTCGTGCTTCTTTAACGGTGGTCTGCAGCATTCTGGTCTGCTTGTGCCCACCCAATACCTTTTGAACAATTTCATTGATGTTCATTACGCCTACTTGTCCTCCAGGCATGCCCGGGACATCAAAAGATGAAGCCAGGTTTTTTCGATTGTCCTTAACGTTTATGGATATCTCAGTGTTCTCAAATTCGCCACCCTGCAACTTAATCCTAAATGCAGCCTTAGTTTCTTCGCTGGCTCCTTCCCCTACCAAGCAATTGAGTATTACTTCCTCAGCAGCTTTGCTAGCCTGCTTATTCACCATTTTCCTATGTTTCTCTTTTACCAGCAGCACAGCGCGATCTACCAGGTCACGCATGATCGAATCAACGTCACGTCCTACGTATCCGATTTCCGTAAACTTTGTCGCCTCCACCTTGATAAAAGGCGCCTGGGCCAGCTTTGCTAAACGCCGAGCTATCTCAGTTTTCCCAACACCTGTATGCCCAATCATGAGTATATTTTTAGGAATGATCTCGTCTCTTAGCGGCTGGGGAACCATACTGCGGCGCCAGCGGCTGCGTAATGCATTTGACACTGCACGCTTTGCTTCGGTTTGTCCGACAATGAACCTGTCTAATTCTCTAGTAATTTGTTTAGGAGACAGATTTAGAATCTCCCCGCCATCACCTTCAGCTGATTCTTCGCTACCACTACCACACTCGTCATCAAGGACCAACTTTTTGTCTTCACTTTTTGTGTTATGAGACGTTTGGTTTTTATTTTCACCGGGCAAATTGCAAGCAACTTCCCCAAACTCACGCGAGTACATACATCAACCCTCTATTTTTTCCATGACAACGTTGTTATTAGTGTATACACAGATTTCTGCAGCTATCGCCATGGATTTCGCTACTATATACTCCAAAGTCATATCGTGTGCAAATTCGTCACGCACGGCACACAATGCTCTTGCAGCGGAAAGTGCAAAATTTCCTCCCGACCCTATGGCAGCGATGCCGTTTTCCGGTTCAAGAACGTCTCCACCTCCCGAAATTATTAGGGATACTGACCTGTCTGCCACTATCATCATTGCCTCAAGTCTTCTCAAATACTTGTCTTGGCGCCAGTCCTTTGCCAACTCCACACAAGCGCGCATTAGCTGGCCAGGATGTTTATCAAGCTTACCTTCTAGACGCTCAAAAAGGGTAAACGCGTCCGCGGTTGCTCCTGCAAACCCCGTTATTACCGAGTCTCCCGCCAGCCGTTTTATTTTTTTTGCGGTAGTCTTCATTATCGAAGATCCTAATGTTACCTGACCGTCGCCAGCAATTATTACTTTGTTCCCCTGCCTTATTGACAGAATGGTAGTGCCGTACATTTTACTGTTGTCTGTGTGATGCATTCCAAATCTCCTTCCAATATTTACTACGGTTGTTACCCAGCAAGCGCGAGAGCATAACTACCACAAGCTGATAAACATTTCACTTCATTAAAAACAGTTACGTGTTCCTAAGTATGTAGTTTGCGTTAGAAGTTAGTGTAAGTTTGCCGCGAGTGCTGCCAAGAGAAGCTACACTAAAGGGTCGTTACTATTCGGGAAATTTGCTGAAAATACGAAATGTCCCACGATATTATCCACTAGGGGAAGAATAAAATCTTTATTGTTGTGGTAAAAATACGTTACAATGTTAACGTTGCTTAGATAACATTTCACATGTAGCTGTGTGGCAGAGAAACGTCTTTGCTGATAGTCAGGCTTTAGCTGTGGGTTATATCCCAGCCGAGGTGCTTTGATGTCCTATGGGCTGCGTGAGATTGCTTATCCCGTGAGCTAATGGTTATCCAGGGCTCATTAAGAGTTTTAGCGCGGGGCGGATCCCTCAAGCAGTGTGTCCCTAACGCTTGTGCTATTTGACACAAAAATGTACTTGTGCGCTGATGAGTTATGGTATAGATTCCGCGTACTCGGAGTTCGTCCGGGGTTTTCCCTTGTGGGGTTGTTTTTTCCTTGTGTTGGTGTTGTTTACTTATCAAGGTGAGTTTTGTGGTACGAGCTGCTCTTGCGCGAAGTGTTAGATGCGTAGATCTTCAGTAAAGTGGTGATGGTATTCTCAGCGGGTCGTGGCATGGGTGCTCTGTAGCCCGTTGTTGTTACCTTGTCCCGTTTCGTGGCCGTCGTGTTTTCGTCCCTGCTGTGTTGTGTTTGATTGTGCTTGTTGGGTTTAGTGAAGAGAGTTTTTATGTCAGAAGGTGTCATGGAAAAGGAAGAGTCTGTAGTGAAGAGAGGGGCGACAGAAAATGGCAGTGAGGAAGTAAGGATACTGAACCTATGTGAACTAAAGAAGAAAAGCACTGGTGAGCTGTTATCAATAGCGGAAGAGCTAGGTGTAGTAAGCAACGGGCGGATGCTGAAGCAGGAGATAATCTTCCAGCTGATGAAGCGAGTGATCAGCGACGGAGGGGTAGCAATCGGTGGTGGAGTAGTGGAAACACTCCCTGATGGCTTTGGCTTTTTAAGATCAGCAGAAGCAAACTACGCAGCAAGTAGTGATGACATCTATATATCAGCAGGGCAGATAAAGAAGTTCAATCTGCGAACAGGTGACATAGTAAGTGGTGAGATAAGGGCACCTGGGGAAAAGGAAAGGTACTTTACGCTGGTAAAGGCGTATAGCATAAATTACACAGAAATCGGCAAGCTACAAAGGTACGTACATTTTGACGACCTGATACCGTTGTATCCAGAAGACAGAATCTTGCTGGAGTGCAAGAGCAGTGCCGGTGCCGATAAGAAAGATATTAGTATGCGGGCGATAGATATAATAGCGCCGCTCGGAAAAGGGCAGCGGGCATTGATCGTGGCGCCGCCGCGTGTGGGTAAGACGGTGATTTTACAGCAGATTGCACATTCAATAGCGATGAATCATCCGAACATGGAACTAATAGTATTGCTGATAGGCGAAAGGCCAGAGGAAGTAACCGACATGTTAAGGTCGGTGAAGGGAGAAGTGGTGAGTTCGACGTTTGATGAGCCAGCGTACCGTCATGTGCAGCTTGCGGAAATAGTAATAGAAAGAGCAAAGCGGATGGTGGAGCACAAGAAGGAAGTGGTGATCCTGCTGGATTCTATTACGCGACTAGCAAGGGCGTACAATGAGGTAATGCCGTCTTCGGGTAAGGTTCTGACAGGTGGGGTGGACTCAAATGCGTTGCAGCGACCAAAGAGGTTTTTCGGAGCTGCTAGGAACATAGAAAACGGTGGTTCGTTGACAATAATAGCGACAGCATTGATAGAGACAGGCTCGAAAATGGATGAAGTGATTTTCGAGGAGTTTAAGGGAACAGGCAACTGCGAAATAATCCTAGATAGGAAGATAGCAGATAAGAGGATTTACCCAGCTATAGACATATCGAAGTCAGGCACGAGAAAGGAAGATATGTTGATAGAGGGAGCGTTGTTGAAGAAGGTATGGTTGCTGCGTCGTTTACTGTCAGCTATGGGGCCTGTAGAGGCGATGGAGTTTCTCAGGGACAAGCTAAGTATGGCCAAGGACAACAACGACTTTTTCGAGATGATGAACAGCTAATAGTTGTTGAGTAGCGTTGCTGTATACGTTTGCGTTTTTAAGATGTGACGTTGCGGCCGGGCACTTAAACGTGGCTATGCGTGTTGTGTGGGTAGTTTCAAGCTTTTAGCTAACAAATAACTCTAGCAATCAAGCGGCTGGTCCCAAGCACTTAGTATTGCCGAGTGCATCATTTCTGAGACAGTGGGGTGCGGGAAGATGGTATGTGCAAAGTCGACGTCCGTAGCTTCAAGTTGTCTGCCAACAATAAAGCCATTAATCATCTCGGTGACTTCATCGCCTAGCATGTGTGCGCCTAATAACTCTCCGGTGGCAGGAGAAATTATAACTTTCACAAAGCCATTGTCAGAGCCAGAAACTATGGCTTTGCCGTTGCTATAAGCACGGGATATACCCACCTGGTAATCCAAACCTTGTTCCTTGGCTTGTAGTTCGGTGAATCCGATACTAGCCACCTGCGGTATCGAATAAATGCAGCTGGGAATATTGATCTTATTAAGTTTAGCCACGTGTCCGCTGAATTTACCTTCACGTGCTGCAATGCTTTCAACGCAGATTATTGCCTCATGACTAGCTTTATGTGCCAAACAAGGTGGCCCTGCCACGTCGCCGATGGCATATAGACCAGGCTCCGCTGTAGCGCAGTGCTCGTCGGTAATAATAAACCCACGACTGTCAAGCTGTGCCTTGGTATTATTTAAACCAAGGTCTGCCGAATTAGGCACGACGCCAATGGCGCAGATTACCTTGTCACACACAACGTCGCCAGTAGAGCCGTTAACTTCTGCGACTATGCCCGAAGAATGTTTCCGCAGTTTTTTAACGGAACTGTTGAGCATAATATCCACGCCGTGAGCTCTGAGAGTCTTGCACATTGCATCGGAGATATCGTGGTCTTCAAGTGGCAAAATACGGTCCCGCATTTCGACAATGGTCACCTTACTGCCAAGAGTCGAATAAAAACTAGCAAATTCGATGCCGATAGCGCCACTTCCGACGATTAGTAGTGACTTAGGTAGTTCTTGGGGAACCATAGCGTCTTTAGCTGTCCAGACCAGGTTAGCATCGAGTTCAGGAAGCAGTCTAGGTTTACTGCCGGTGGCTAGGATAATATGTTGTGCAGCTATGGTGGTTACGACATTCCTGGTGCCAGCGACTTGAATTTTGCTGGTGCCCATTAGTGTAGCAGTCCCGGTTATTACGGTAATGCCATACTTCTTCATCAAAGATGCCACGCCGTAGTTCAGCTTTTTAACAGCAGCCCTGGAATGCGCCACCACTTTTTCTAGATCTACCTGTATTTTACCAGCAGTGATTATGCCAAACTGGTCAGCGGTTTGTAGTTTCTTATACAGCTCAGCTGATTTTAGCAGTGACTTAGTAGGTATGCAGCCCCAGTTAAGGCATACACCGCCGAGATTTGCTTCGCGTTCTACTATTGCTACTGTGTGGCCGTGTTGGGCGGCACGAATCGCCGCAACATAGCCGCCTGGCCCACTACCAATCACCACAAAATCAAACTCATCCATAAGAGAACACGAAATACGAAAAATTTCTGCATGATATTGAAAATCACTAATGTTGGCAATGTAATTTTGCTTCACGTTGGCGGTGTTTGACCTCACGTGATCAACTGCTGAGGTTTTGCAACTCATCCACGCGCAAACAGTTTTTTAAGGTTGCTTTTTGATTAAAAAATTAATACTTTCGCCTAAAATATTGGGTGCTGTGCAATGTGGAAATCAAAAATTGGCGATGTGGGCAAGAATATTCGTGCGCTTGCAGGCTATATAGGGCTTAAAGTTACTGAAAGCGAGTCTGAAAACACGGAACCAAACGAAGTGTTTGGAAAGTTAGAAAGTGATACTGCTTGGACTGATAATGTACGCGAAAATGAGGATAAGGAAGGCTGGAAAGAGGAGGGGAAAAAGCTCTATCATATTGCTGCATCATTAGCAGAAGAACGCGGGCGCGGCATTAGAGCAACAGGCAAGTCTGTTGGTTCGGGTTTGAGTATAAAGGGGAGAAGTGCTGCTAATACCTTGGGGAAAAGCAAAAGTGTGCAGCCTGGATGCCTTCAGGGGATAAATGCACGGTTTTGGGTGGCGCAAGGAAAGGGATTTTGCACTTACTATCAGCAAGACGATCCTGACAGCGGGTATTACCTTTTTCTGTGGAGTTCGGCGTTAAACGAGCGTCCAGCAATAAGAGTTAATACTGTACCTTTCTCAGAGGAGCAGATTCGATATCATGCGCCAGTGTTTACCAGCACTGATAATGGCTCGACACATTTGATTGCTTTTGCGTTTATCGAGCCTGACATGGGCATCAGAATGGCATTAAGGGGAGGCTCAGTCCTGGAGATTAAGGAATATGCTGTAGAACTAACCGGGCACAATTCCAACGCCGCTATTAGCGAGCGTAACTTTAGAATGAAAAGTGCTGTCGACATTAAGTATCAGGGTCCTTTGGGCATCATCAGAGACGAATCTGGGGACATTATAGTTGTTGGAAAGGCTAAAGGCGATAGGCGCGTTCAAGTTCTTAATCAGGGGTACTTCGCCTGGAAATTTTCAAATGAAACCCTCGACCTTATTATGCCTAGGAGCATCAAGAGAGATGATAGTGGATATTTGTTTTGTAGGTGGGGTGGAAGCCAACCTACGCGGCCTGAGCACTTAGTAGTGTGGGATATAGGGGATGACGCTTTGTCTCTCACTTACATAGGTAATTACCTAGTATTTGCGCAAGAAGGATACGCAGATATATACAAAGCCCATAGCGCAAGTATTGGCTCTTTTAGATCCCTTTATAATACCACTGCAATTTTTGGAACCGAAAGATGTCTTGTAGACACTAGGATGTGCAATATAGATTCCACTGCCGCGATATTATCAAAAGATTCAGTTGTCGAGAAAGTCAACAACGTTATCCTAGGGGAGCTACACTGTATGTTTTATATTGCACGCGCCGGTAGAAGAAACAGGAGTGTCCTGGGGGTAGTTACCTTTGACCGCGGCACGTATTGTGTCATCGAAAACATAGCGGTGATCGATTTTCCCGCTTTGTCGCTCAATGTTAGGAGCATTGGTTCAGGTAGAGCCGAGGTTGCGGTCACTGAGAGGGGGAAATCAAATATTCACTTGTACACAGTTAATGTCGGAGACCTGAGCAAGCTTGGTACATGGGATCGGAGGACGCTGTCGGTCGTTGCTCGCAACTATTCGGGCGTTGATGAGACAGAATTTATCGAGGCTGTTTATGGAGAGAATATAGAATCTATAACTGATCGGCAAAAATCTTCGAGAACGAGAAAAGAAACCATGATTCTCTGTGGGCAGCTACGAGGCATTCCTGTTTCCTCCAGAAAGGGCATCACTGTTGAGACCATTAGCAGTGATATTGCGATAGAAGAGACGGGTGATGAAGTAAGCCTGGATAAGGTGCGAAGTGATGAGATGAAATCTGACGTGAAGGCAGTGACGGAAAACAGCCTGGCAAGAGCGACGGAGCACGATATCGTAATTAGATCCACTAGTAGAGAAGTTGCCAAGGAGCAAAATGTTATGCGTCACACGCCTGGTTATGGCCAGGCAGATGCTGCAATGTATAGGCGTACGACAAACAAGCCTTATGCTTCAGGTGGAAAAAAGCATACACCTGAGAAAAGACAACCTGGCATTCACGCAGGTGTTAGCAACGCAGCAGGCGTGGATGAGAAAAGAGCCGGGCAGCAGCAACTAGCTGGCGGATATAGGGCGCAAATTGAAGATTCCGTTGGGGATGCAGGGCTTTTGAATGGGCTAAATGCAGGGGCCGAAGACTTATATTCGCCAGTGAGCAAAAAGGGTGCACCTCGACTGGAGGAACTGAGATTATGTAACTCTAAGGACTGTGCGAGCAGCAACCATGAGTCTAGCGGGTTCAATACCGTGAATATAAATGTGAGTTCATTTCACAACGAATCTTGGGTAAACGGCAGCAAAATTATGGAGCACCCAGGCAATTCTACGAATGGGAGCACGGTACCGCAAATAACGGATGAACTGGAGCCAACGGAGGGATTTTTAGATGCCGTGCCACCGGTGTTGGCGTGCGCAGGGTTGGTTTTTTTCGCAATAGCCATAGCGTTGGTATCGTGCACATTTTTATATATCAAGTGGAAGACTGGCAGTTTCATACTTACTAGAGACTATTATGATAACATGCATGACGATACAGGAAGACACAGAAACGAAGAATCGCATGAATTAGTTACTCCAAGGGGCAGGTCTACTCGCGCTGTTCCCAGTGTTGCCCTCGATGAAATAGATACATCGTCTCCTCGTGTGGGGCGCACGTATACAAGTGGACTATGAGTTTTAGCTAACGTTAAGGTTTTTTACATACACTCTCGCCACCCGGTCTAGTTCTGTCTTGTTGGGTAGATGTGGTGGTGATAGTAGATGGGTTTTTTTGGCTTGGGCTATAGCAGCGCCATAGTCGCATTGGTGGGGGATAATGGCGCCGTCATAATCAATGTTGATAACGGCGCTGTTGCAGGAAAGCACTTTGTGAGCTCCGCGCAAGGTAAGGAGTGGGAGCGAGTAAAGGAGTTTGTAGCAAGCAACAAAAAGGCAAGGTTTTACGTAGTTCTTGACCACTCTAGCCAGACGTACAATCAGTTGGCTGTGCCCAGGGCAGAAGGTTTCTTTTCTCGTCTTTTTGTAATCAAAAAATCTGCAAACCTTGTTGATAGGAAGGGGTTTAGCTGTACATTGGCAGTTTCTGGCTTTTTTGAGGGCGGAGATGCGCGCTTGAATTGCATATCAGTGGAGAGCCACATCGAGGACGGTCTGTTTTGGAGTCTTATAAACCTCGTCATGGAGAAGGCGCCCAACAGCTTTCGGGGTGTTCTTTTACTTCCTCTGCAATTGTTGCATGTTGCACAGTGTTTAGAAGACAGAGATGGCGCTAAGCATCAGTGGATAGTACTTATAGTATACACAAAGGCTGGAGATTTAAGGCAAATCGTGCTCAGGGAAGGAAAGTTGTTTTCCTCAGAATCTACAGCAATTCTGCAGTCTGAACGAGACCTTCCCTACATAATAGCTGGTAAAGTTTATCACGGCGTGCAAGACACCATAAGGGAAATCGCCGTTTCCCACGGAGAAGTTGATAACGCTGACTTTGGATTGTACATGGTGGTGCCAGGGAGCGTGAAGTCGAGTTTGCTTTCCTTTGATTTAAAAAAAGAAAACATCAACGTCTTTACGCCGTACGAATTGGGGAAAGTATTAAAGGTGAAGGACTGTGTCAGCGTCAGCAGTGAATACTGCGACACTGCGGTTTTGTGTTCAATAATGCGTCAGCGTGAGTTCAAACAGGTATTGCATACGGAAAAAGTGCTGGCGATAGAGAAGGTGGCAAGATTCAAAAAATTTGCGGTCGTTCCCACCTTAGCATCAATAGCATTAGTGGCGTCTCTGTACATCTATAACACCGTTGGCATTTTTAAGAGTAACATTGCTGCTGACAAGCTAAGCATGGAGGCAACCAGGCTTTCTATGGAGCTTGTAGGTATACGAAACGACCAAGAGTTTTCAAGAATTAACGAGATGTATGATGTAGTAGATCTTTACAGGTCTCTCTCTAACGTTAGCACAGACCCTATAGATCTTCTGGCAAGATTGGGCAAGCTTGCTGGAGATACTTTTACATTGACTGGCTTTTGGTGGAACATTACCGATGACTTTAGAGTGAAGGTAGAGCTTGGTGTGCACGTAAAGCCTGGGCAGAACGCTAGCATTCATAAAAAATTGCGGGAAATCCTCGGGGATGATCAGGTGAAAAACTTTTCGGCTCCGCTGAAACAAGCGGGGAGTTTTACGGTGAGTTTTGAATATGAATAAAGGGGAGGAAAGTGCATAAGTACTATCTGGTGCAGCTTGGTGCATTGCTCATATTTTTTTGTTTGGGGGCCCTGTCGCACGATACTTATCTTTTTCGTATCAAACATGAAGAACAGGTGCGCTCCATGCGCAAATATGTAGAAAAGCTGCGGAGCGAAATAGTTAGTGCCCACAAGAATGAGGTAAAGCTTAACAATAGTCTTTCTGTCTTGCAGGAGTTTAACAGGCGTGTTCGCCCAGATAATCATAGGGGGGAATCAGTAAGCCTTGATTCAATGATTAGGCAGCTGTGTGCTTTGCATAGAGTAGTGGCGGAAGATATAAAAATTTCAAATCCGATAGACGTAAGTGAGCATTATGATAAGCGTTATATCAAAGTTTCCACAAGCAATGTGCGCATAAAGTTTGCCGCGTTGACTGATAAACATGCAGTACTGTTGATGCAGGCAATAAAGTATGACGTGCCGGGTTTTATCGCCATGAAACTTTTTGAGGTTCACAAAGATGGGGAAATAACCCCGGAAGTTATATCGGCACATAGACAAGGAGAACTCAAGACGACCGTAAGCGGGACAATAGTATTTGATCTGTACGATATATCGGGGAAATACGTATGAGAGGTGTAGGCTACGCATTTTTATTGTTAGTCGCAGTGTTGGTGCAGGATGCTAGAGGAGAGGAATGTGTAGGGCTACTGTACGCAATGATGGACTGTTCCGCTTACCGGTGTGTGGCAAAATTTTCCGGTGATAAGGTGGTATATGAGGTATTAGGCTCCAGCAGCAAAGGCTGCAAGTATTCTGAAAGCGACAAATCGGGGTTTTCTCTATGCCATGTATCACGTGAAAACTTCAGTGTAGTTTCGAACTATATCGTGCAGCTCTTTACCAAAAGTAGCAATGTGCGTCCTGCTGATGTGGCTCGCCTCAAAGCGAAGACTTGCAATTTCTATAGGGTGTTTGGAAATAGCTTTGTCAAAAAAGAAGTGGAGCTTGGAGAAGATGCAGTGAGGGAGATTTCTGTGGCTGTAAGTAAAAGAATGCGTAAAGAAGAGATAGAAGGCATCAAGAGCATCTTCTTTTCGGAGGAAGACTTGAAGAAATTAGGCTAACCAGCAGCTGAACGAGAGAGTACTTCACAAAATGTGCATGTTTCCTGAGTGTAATAGCAAACGCTTGCTGGGTATAAGGGTTGGTGTTACTATTCGCCAATGCCTCTGAGGGTGCGCGTTAGTACAGTGTATGAAAATTACCGTTCTTGGATGCGGGTCTTCCGTAGGTGTTCCTTCTGTAGGGTGTGATTGTCGGGTTTGCTGCTCAAGTGATAGCCGCAACAAGAGGACCAGAACTTCTGCTCTTATTGAAAAAGGGCAAACACGTATTCTAATCGATGCATCACCTGATTTGCGGCAGCAAGCTTTGCAACAGGACTTTTGCGCTATGGATGCGGTTTTGTTTACTCACTGCCATGCAGATCATTCGTCTGGTATTTCCGAGCTGCAGGCATTTGTCCCCAAAAGTGGTCACGTGATTCCTGTGTACAGTGACTTTGGCACTATGGCTCTCCTCGTATCAGGCCACGCCTATCTTTTCATCCCTAGTAAGCCAGGGGCGCCGTGGAAGAAGTGCCACTATCTTATTGCTAATCCAGTACGTCATAATGTTGAGTTCAGAATCGGTGAGTTTGGGATTGTTGCCATAAAGCAATGTCATGGAGAAATAAATAGTAATGGGTTTATCTTCGATGATGCCGTGGCGTACTGCACGGATGTTAAAGGGTTTCCCAGCGAATCGTGGGAAATGCTCAGTAAAAAGAAAGTGCTGATTTTGGGATGTCTTCGATACCAAGAAGTGGGCGCCCACGCGCATGTGGACCTATGTGTGGAATGGATTAAAGAGCTGCGGCCGGAGATTGCTGTGTTAACTCACATGAGTCATGACATAGACTACCAAGAGATTACAGAGTACCTACGTGGGAAGTTGCCAAATCAGAAGACTGTGGTTGCTTATGACGGGTTGGAGCTTAGTTTGTAGACAATGCTACTTTTAAAAACTTAGTCTGAGAGGAGCAGCAAGCTCCCGTGCTTCTTCCAGCGATAATGGCAGTTTTTCAAGGTGATACTGAGGATCTGAGGCGATACCGAATACCTTTTCTGGAGGGCTGATCCGCTGTTCAAGGCCACGAAGTATACCGAAAAGGATTGCCGAGATTGCAGCTTTAGGGTTACAGTCTGCTCCGGAAACTCGGTGTTCTATGCGACACTTTTCTGGTGCAAGTGTTGTATCAGGTAAGCGCAGTGCAGCGCTTCTGTTGTTGCTTCCCCAGCTTACAGTAGACGGTGTGTGAATATCGGGAATGGCATATCTCAAGTATGACTCCTCGCGTGGAGCAAAGTATAACATATGCTTCTTCATGAAGGCGCACAATCCTCCTATGCAATGGAGCAATGTAGGACAGACATTTCCCTCGCTATCCCTGGAAAATAGGTTCTGCATGTCTTTGTCAGCTAGGTTGACATGTGCGTGAAAGGCGCTTCCAGCACTTGTTTTATAGGGCTTTGCTGAAAAATCGACAGCACAATTGAAAAGCCTAGCAGTTTTCTGCATAAGCTTTTTTGCAGCTTCTAGATTAACTAGTAACTGAGTAATCTTTTCGGTGTGGTATGTCTGTAGCTCGTATTGATGCTCCCCATATTCGCTGTTGATAGTAAAGCGCAGTGCCCCCAGTTGCTGAGCAAGCTGTTTCAGTAGCAAATCAAAGTCAGAACTCTTACCACGAAGGTAAAATTCCAGCTCTACTCCTATTATCGGATGTATGCCCAATTTGCCGTACAAATACGTGATAATTTTATCAAGCATTTCTCAAAGATGTCCGAGCATGCCTAGTTATGTATGCGGCCATCAAGTTCAATATCCATGTAATGATGAACAAAGTGAGGCCAAGGGCATAAGCAGAGGATGTGTGGATGCTCTGGAAGTTCTGGTCACCGGTAAGTATTGTAGCAATTTGCACTGTGATAGTGGTCACGGAATACAGTGGGTTGAAAGTCAAGCTTGCGGACACTCCAGCGGCCATCAGCACTATCATGGTTTCACCAATAACCCGGGAAATAGCCAGAATAACAGAGCTGCAAATGTCTGGCAAGGCGTACGGCACCACAATGTTCCAAGTGGTTTCGGCGCGGGTTGCTCCCAATGCCATCGAGCCGTAACGTAGTATTTTAGGCACTGACCGCAGGGCGTTTTCTATAAGCAGGGTCAAGAATGGTAGTATCATAATGCCAATGGCTAACCCCGCAACCAGGGCGTTTTCCGATTGTGAATTGTGGCCGAAAAACTTCGCAAAACTGCGGATATTGGGTGATAAAAACACAACAGCAAAATATCCGTACACGACAGTCGGTATGCCACAGAGAATTTCCAGTAATGTGTTAAACGTGCTACGAACCCTCTTGCTCGAGTATTCACTGACGTATATTGCAGAAAGCAAACCCAGTGGTAAGGCAACCGTAATAGCTACTATCACTATAAGCAGCGTTCCGCTCAACAGGGGTAATATGCCAAATGATCCCGCAATCTTTCCGTTTACCACTTTGTCGTCAGGATTCCAGGTAGTGCCCAGTACAAAATCCGAAAGCGGGACCTCCGCAAAGAAGAGCTTAGACTTGTATGCCAAGCAAACCGCTATGCAGATCACAGTGATGAATGACAACGCAGTGGACAACATCATTGCCGCTTTCAGCACCTTGAATTTCCTGTCCAAATGCAGAGTAGTGAACAACAACGATGCCATCGATGCGGCTGCTATTCCCGGCATCAGTCCGTATCCATAGGCATTGAGAGTTACTCCTGACATGATAGCAACACCGATACCCACCGTTGCTATAGGTACTGTGAATTCTCTAAAAGATAGCCATCTCCAAAGGAAATAACTCCCAGAAGTTATTGTTAGCACAATGGCCAGAGGGAGCAACATAGCAGAGCTAATTCTTGTTAGTCAACCTGAGTCTAGTATGCTAATAATGTGGTCATTTGTACATCACTTTAAGTCTTTTGTATGGGTAGTTGCTCGGTAAGTAGTATCAGGAAGTTGTTCCTAGATTTTTTTGTGAAGAATGGACATACGCACTTTCAGTCGGCCCCGCTGGTTGCCGAAGGAGATACTTCCTTGTTGTTTACGAACGCTGGCATGGTGCCATTCAAGCAGCGATTTATTTCGGGCAGCGATGATGTGAAAACCGCAGTTTCCAGCCAGAAATGTCTCAGAGCTGGTGGAAAACACAATGATCTGGAAAATGTGGGATATACCAATCGGCACCACACATTTTTTGAGATGCTGGGGAACTTTAGTTTTGGTGGATATTTCAAGGATGTCGCAATTGAGCACGCATGGAAATTTGTTACCAAAGAATTGGGACTCAGCAAAGACAGGCTATGGATTACGGTATATGTAGAAGACCAAGAGGCGTTTGACCTCTGGAAGAAGATTACCGGATTTCCGGATGAGAGAATAATCAAAATTTCGACTCATGATAATTTCTGGAGCATGGGTGATATCGGCCCTTGTGGCCCATGCTCAGAGATCTTTTATGATTATGGGGAAGGAGTTCCTGGAGGGCTTCCCGGCTCCGATGATGGCGATGGTGCAAGATATACTGAAATATGGAATTTGGTTTTCATGCAGTATAACAGGTTGGAGGACGGAACTTTGAATCCCTTGCCCCATAAATGCATAGATACAGGGATGGGGCTCGAGAGAATTGCCGCGGTAGTGCAGGGAGTCTGTGATAACTATGACACAGACCTTTTCAAAGCCATTATCGCAAAGTCACAAGAAGTATTTGGCAATAACCGACATGCGGTGGGACATCGTGTAATAGCCGACCACGTTAGAGCAGCCGCGTTTCTTATTTCAGAAGGCTTGGTTCCCGGTAACGAGGGGCGTGGATATGTTTTACGTCGAATCATCAGAAGGGCGGTGAGATATGCTTGTCAAATGACTGGTGACGGAACATCGGGTGCGATTCATGGTGTCGTGATGGCGCTCACCCGTGAGGGGTCTGGCGCCTACATGGGGGATGCATATCCGGAGATAGTGAGGGCCGAGAAAGCCATAATATCCACTCTCCAACTAGAGGAGGAAGGTTTTGTTGACACGCTGCGGAAGGGGACGGCGCTTCTTGATAAGGAAATTGCCGCTCTCAAGGCTGGAGACGTGCTACGTGGTGATGTTGCGTTTAAGTTATACGACACATATGGATTCCCGCTGGATATTACACTAGATATTGCAAAGGAGAGGGGTCTAAAGTTCGATCAGCAGGGATTTGACCAGAGTATGTTGGTACAAAAAACTCAATCTCGGAAAAACTGGGTTGGCTCAGGGGAGAGCATTTTACATAACTTGTGGGAGCGCGTTCTGCAGGAGCACAAGGCCACAGTTTTTGTGGGATATCATAATGCCAGGGCGAAGGCTGCTGTTATCGCCATAGTACAAGGCAATGAGTTTGTTTCTGAGGCTAAACAAGGTGAATCAGCGTTTGTGTTATTGGATGTTACACCATTTTATGCTGAGTCCGGTGGCCAGGAAGGTGATCGGGGTACGTTGACTGTGATAGCCCCGGGTAGTACTTCCGGGGAGAGCTGTGTTGTGGACGTGCTTTATACTCGTAAGGTGATAAACAAGTTGCACGTTCATGAGTGTTGTGTCAGAACGGGGATTTTGCGTACCGGAGACTTGATAGAGGCTTCCATAGATGAGATGCGTCGGGCTGACTTAAGGGCTAACCACTCAGCTACACACGTTTTGCACAGTGTTCTCAGGGAGTACATTGCAGAAGATATTCAGCAAAAAGGTTCACTAGTTGCCGCGGAAAAGTTACGGTTTGACTATAGTCATACGCACCCTATGACCAAGGAGCAAATTCTTATTATAGAAAGAGAGGTCAACAATCGTATCATGTCAAACATCCCGGTTTTTATCGACAATTGTAGCCTAGCTCAGGCCATTGATAGAGGTGCTTTGGCGCTATTTGGTGAGAAGTACAGCGAACATAGCGTGAGGGTGGTTAGCATTGCTTCGTCGAAGGAATTGTGCTGTGGTACGCACGTCAAAAGCACCGGGGAAATAGGTGCTTTTAAGATTATATCAGAATCTAGCATTGCTTTGGGAATACGGCGCATTGAGGCTATCACCGGTCGTGAAGTTGTTAGCAGCTTCCGACGCGATAATGATTTGTTGCTCCAGGTGTCTGAATGCCTAGGTGTTCCAGTGGTTCAGGTTTTAGATCGGCTTAAGAAGCTATTTCAAGAAAAGAAGGAGCTCAACAAGCAGTTGCTGGGGGTATGGAGTGAGCTCATCAGGAGTAGGGCAGTGCCCAAGGAAATTGGTTCTGGTGTTACGTTGCGAGTAGGGAAGTTTATTAGTATTCCGGTTGATGCAATGGTGGACTTTATTAGAGAGGAAAAAGCACAGAGTGCAGTAACTATTCTTTCGGCTATTACGCCTCCTAGAGCCGTTATGGTTATAGGTGTTTCCAAAGAAGCCGGTAAGAAGCTGGATGCAATGCAGCTGGTAAAATTGCTGGGATCCATACAGGGAAAAGGCGGCGGAAACGCAAATCTCGCGCGCGCCAGCCTACCGGTTGAAGCGGTGGAAGAAGCAGAGAGCATGATAAGAGAAAAAGTACGCTCTGTTTTTCAGGAATAGTTTGAAGAGTGTTGATAGTCCTAAAAACTAGAAGCAACACGGTGCCGTACAAAAATATCAAAAGTTCCGTTATTAGCTTCAACATTTTGTGTTTGTTTCCCTTGCCAGATGTTGGGGTAGAGTTGCATTTTGTGAGAATGTTTAGTGTGCTGCAACGGATGCTAGCGACCAAAATAAAAAAGATAGCTCTCAAGCGCCCTTTGACATTAAAAGTGGGTACAACTCCCGTGCGCTAACGTGCCACTTGTACGGAGAAATGAGGATCCTGTGAGATGTAGATATGAGCTTATGACGGCTGCAAAATTGTTCAAACTCTAAGATCGGTGATCCAAACTTCCACTTATATACGGATTTTGTAGCCAATGGGTTATCGCCTGCCAGGCGTGTGCTTTATCAGTCAGTTTTGCCCTCAGCAACCAATCAGGGTTTAGGATTTTAGAATAAAGCCCTTGGTGTTTTTTGATCCACTGTGGTTAACAGTGTGCGGTTGCAAAGGCTGCTAGGGGTTCATGGGCGCTCTGACATCCAATCTCCCTAGCCAGCTCAGTGCCTATTTATTCGCCAAGTTTTTTATTTTTAGGTGTCATAAGCAGTCAATCTTCCGTGGACAAGTGTTAACGGTAACGCTGAAATCTGTGTTCTGAATCGTGAGCAGGTACGATTATTACATATTTTCGCTGCGAACCGTGCGGTCGAGCGTGAGCGTTTTCAGGAGACCCCTTAAGGAGGTGCGTACTGATAATGCGCGCCATACCCTGAATCGATTCATACATGTCAGGCCGCAGGTAGAAACGACATAATACTCTGCACTATGCTGGAGTGACGCGTAGCACCCCATCGCACGCGCCGTTAGCCACAACATATCAACACAGTATCAACGTGACGACTTTGTGTACATGGGTCCAACAGATGTGTAATGCAGTGCTTTTAGCTACGCGGTCCCATAACTTTCAACACAGCCTCTCCTATAGCAGCAGGAGTTTCAGCTATGACGACCCCAGCCCTCTTCATGGCGTCGATTTTACCCTGCGCAGTACCAGAGCTTCCCGATGTTATGGCGCCAGCGTGTCCCATACGACGCCCCGGAGGTGCAGTCTGACCGGCTATGAAACCAATTACAGGCTTCTTATTACCGCTTTCCATTAGGAACTTGACAGCATTCTCCTCCTCGGAACCGCCAATTTCACCGATCATGACAATACAATCCGTATCGTCATCATTCATGAGCAATTCAACGCAGTCGGTGAATGTCATTCCGTGCACTGGATCACCACCTATGCCGATGCAAGTCGACTGCCCCAACCCCACTGCCGAAGTTTGCGCAACAGCTTCATAAGTAAGGGTTCCTGAGCGAGAAACAACTCCAACACTACCGGGAACGTGTATATAACCCGGCATGATTCCTATCTTACATTCGTTTGGCGTTATGATTCCCGGACAGTTTGGTCCTATCAGTCTGCTCTTGCTACCTTTCAGAGCTCGCTTCACCTTGACCATATCCAGCACCGGTATGCCCTCTGTGATACATACTATCAGTTCTATCTCAGCCTCTATTGCTTCTAATACCGCATCCGCAGCAAACGGCGCTGGTACATAAATAACAGTTGCGTTCGCTCCAGTAGCCTCACGTGCCTGCTTAACAGTATCAAATACCGGCAGTCCTAGATGTGTTGTACCACCTTTACCAGGTGTCACCCCACCAACCATACACGTACCATACGCGATTGCCTGCTCGGAATGGAAGGTTCCTTGTGCCCCCGTAAAACCCTGACACAACACCTTTGTCTCCCTGTTGACCAGTACAGCCATAAAAGCTCCTATCCTTCTTTCTTCACCAAATCCACAATAAAACGAGCAGCTTCGTCCAGATCACTAGCGGTCACTATGCTCAGCCCCGACGTATCAAGCATCTCTCGTCCCTTCTCGTAATTGGTTCCAGACAACCGCACTACCAGCGGCACGCCGACCCCTATAGTTTTTGTTGCCTCAATTATTCCCGAGGCGATGACATCACAGCGCATAATGCCGCCGAAGATGTTAACAAGTATTCCCTTTACTCCACTACCAAGTATTATTTCAAACGCAGCCTTTACCGTGTCCTGGCTTGCTCCCCCGCCAACGTCCAAGAAGTTAGCAGGCTCGCCACCGTAGTATTTAACTATGTCCATGGTAGCCATAGCAAGGCCGGCTCCATTTACCATGCAGCCTATATTTCCGTCCATCTTTATGTAACTTAAACCGTGTTTCGCAGCCTCCAACTCATCACTGTTACTCTCATAAGGGTCGCACAACTTTACGATCTCCGGCTGGCGATAGAGACCATTATCATCAAATGTCATTTTGGCATCTAACGCAACAAACTGCCCATCGTCCGTCTCCACGAGGGGATTGATCTCAATTTGATTAGCATCAGTAGCTAGCAGTGCCTTGCACAACGCGCCAGCGATAGATGAAATTTTTGACACCTTATCTTTTTGGAGTCCGCATCTATAGCACAGCTCACGGCCATGAAAATCCCGGAATCCATACAGAGGATCTATGTTAACCACCGTAACCTTATCAGGCATAGAATGTGCAACCTCTTCTATGTCCACTCCGCCTTCACCGGAAAAAATCACGCTCACTGTGCCAACTTCACGATCCACCACAGCACTCAAGTAGTACTCTTTGCGGATGTCTACACCCTCCGTCAAATAGACAGCTCGCACCTCCTGCCCACTGGACATGGTTTGTTTTGTTACCAAAACCGATCCCAACATTGCATCTACCAAACCACGGACATCTTCCTTGGTTTTCGCAATCTTCACCCCACCTGCCTTTCCCCTTCCTCCAGCATGGATCTGCGCCTTTACCACAACCACACCAGGAGCCAATTCGCTCAAGGCAGCGGAAACTTCATCTACCGACCTGACAACCACACCCCGCTGTGTTGGCACACCATACCCAGCAAGAATCTCCTTCGCTTGAAATTCATGAACATTCACGATACCGCTCCTTCAAACCACCAACACCCTGCACTTTCCCAGACAAGTACGCGCTACACATATACCAATACACGCACTAACTCTCCGTTTCGGGCATCGGCGTTCTCTGAATTTTGAAATGTCTGGCACTTACCTGAAACCTACCTAATTGAGGCTCCGAAGATGCTCCATGCAACTTTTTGCGACGTCTCTCGCAATCATCACGTTTTCTTACCCGTTTTTCTGAAGGTTTTTCATGGTGCACTATCTTCATCTGCCTGGGCTTCCCTTCCCGCTGCAGCTTCTTCTTCAGAGTACGTATCCCCTGCTCAATGTCGCCATGGTACACAACAACTTCAACCAAACCAGACCTCAAAAGAATAAAAACATACAACGCGAGATGATAGCACAACAAGCCACCCGGTCAAACCTTTTCTCCCTGGCTTTCCACTGGCTAAACAACCGGAACGCGCGTGGTCTTAGTGTTCTGCCGACAGCTGTCTCTCTACTCTTGCTCTCACTTGCGCAAGCTTTTCATTTGCCAGCGGAATGAACCCCAGATTGACCAGGTAGCCATCTAAGCCTACTGACTCTGGGCGCAGAAGCTCTCCAACGAACTCCTTCAGCCCTTGGGTATGGCCCAAATTTTCCTTTTTGACATATACATATATGGGGCGTGAGAGCACGTATTCTCCGGAAGCTATGGTTTCATAGCTGGGAGCCACACCCGCCACCTTGTTTCCCTGGATCTCGTTTTGGTTTTTGACTAAAAAGCTGAAACTCAAAATACCGAACGCATTACTGTTTTTCGCGATTTTTTGTATAATAACATTCTCGCTGGTTGCGACTTCTATGTATTTACCATCATTTCTTATGTTGCCGCAGATACTCTTCCTCTCCTCTACATCCGGGTATGCATCTACGAAGTTCTTTGCGCTGGTACATATTCCCCGCACGACGTAGTCCATAAGTATGTCATATGTTCCAGCGTTTTTGTGAGGACCATAAACCTCAATCTCATGTTGAGGAAGACCGCTTCGTATTTCAGACCACCTACTTGTCGTGTTAGTAGGAATTTCGCCGTATTCCCCATCCAAGCCGTACTTGCTCAGTGCACTAAACAGGTCTTTAAGTAGGAAATTGACTTGCTCTTTTTGTTTGGAACTTGCAATAACTATTCCATCGTATCCTAGTTCTATTTCTATTACTCCATCAACGCCATTAGATCTACAAAGCTCGATTTCTGCATCTTTTATGCGTCTTGATGACATTGCAATGTCAGGTGTGTTCTTTTTGGTGCCAGAACAGAACATGTTGAAGCCCATGCCACTGCCTACTGCTTCTATTACCGGGGTCCTATAAGAAGAAAATCTTCCAAACTCTTCGGCAATAGAAGAGATAAAGGGAAAGACAGAAGAAGAGCCTACAACTCTTATATTTTTTCCGACTGTCCCTGTGGAAAGCACCACGAGGACTAAAACAAAAAGACAGCGAAACACATCAGCCCTCATGACTTCACCTAGGCCAGCAAGGAACTATACTACCATATCACTAACTAAGACTTAAAATGCCGATTTACCATATCCAAAAGCCCGGAAATGCTGCCATAATCTTGAGGAGTAAAGTGCTCGACATATCGTCCGTCCTCATTTATCAGATACATATGAGCGGAATGATCTATTTCCTCTGAGGAACCGGGAGCTCCCTTTTCAGCATACACCCTGTAGTTTCGGAGTACTTCTCTTATGTTCTCTTCATCTCCAGTAAGCATCTGTATTCTACTATCAAAAGCGCTGTGATAGGCTTTAAGCCTTTGAACAGTGTCAGTAGTTGGATCCACAGTTATAAAGACTACCTGAAGTTTATTGGCATCATCTCCAAGCTGATGTAAGAGCTGCGATGCCATGCTAAGCTCAGCAGGGCAGATGTGCCTACATGAGGTGAAACCGAACATCACCAGCATGTGTTTTCCCATAAAATCTTTGCTGCTGATAGTCTTACCGTCTTGATTAGTTAGATTCTCGAAAAACGTGCGAATGACTTCTTCCCCCTCTGGCATATCATCAATCAACGTTCTATCTGGCGAACGGATTGGAGCGTGCATCTCACTGAACATTCCCTTCTTCTTCACATATGAATACCCAAGAAACAAAGCGGCTATGAGTAGGAGAAGGTTAGAAATTATCTTGAATGTTTTCATACACTAAGCTCCACTAATGTTCTTAGGCTTCCTAAAATACCAGGGAAGCGTCAAGCGCGATCGTAGCATCTCCATGTTGGCGGGTCAAGGAATCACGCCCTATAGCTACTCTATACTTTACTACCCTGCTGAGCCTTATCAAATAAAAAGGTACGTTTCATAATTTATGGATTAGAAGCGAGATATGTTTCGGCCTCAGCCACAAGATCAGCAATGATTTGTTCGGCGCCTTCGATGTCGTTTACGAATCCTACGCTTTGTCCTGCCATCAATGATCCGGCTTCCACATCTCCATCAACCACAGCTCTTCTCAGGGAACCTACCCAAAACTTTTCAAGCTCCAACTGGCCGTCTTCTTTAGAAATCTTTCCAGCACTGTGCATCTCTATCACACTGCGCTGTAGATCAAGAAAACGTCTGCTTGCTGTATTGTTTATTGCTCTGACTTGCAGTACAGGAAAGTCTTCGCTTAGTTGGACTGAAGGCACCGCATCTCTGGAGGATGACCTTATAAACACCTCCTTGAAATTGGGATGAGCCCGCGATTCACTGGCGCACACGAACAGTGTACCTATTTGGCAGCCGCTAGCGCCCATTTTCAAGTAACTGCCTATCATGTCACCTGTACCAATGCCCCCGGCGACAAAAATGGGCTTATCGCACAACTTCGCATTTTTCCTAAAGAATGGCAGTATTTCCTGCGCCAATACGGAGGTGCTGACTGGGCCTATATGTCCACCAGCTTCCATTCCCTCTATTATTAGAGCATCTACCCCCATTCTATCCAGCCTCCTAGCCACCGACAAGGAAGGGGCAAAGCAAATACTCTTACTCCCCGCCTCTTTTATGGCAGATATAAGTTTGCTGGTCGGTAGACCCCCAGCGAGTACTATGTGCGTAACGCCGGCTTCTAGGCACGTTGCAGCGAGGTCATCAAGCCCGGGATGAATGACGACAATATTCACCCCGAACGGACGATCAGTTAATTTTTTTGTTTGTTCAATTGAGTTTCGCAGCTCCTCAGTTGACATTGCTCCGCAGGCCAAAACACCAAAGCCTCCCGCATTCGAAATGGCTGATACGAGATATGGTTCGGAGACCCAGCTCATGGCTCCACCCATAATCGCGTACTTACTACCTAAAAAATCTACACCCTTCTTCCACAAATCGGCTAGCACACTAAAATCCCTAAAACAATTTTCTAAAAAACCACCAACTCAGTTACAGCAAAACACATACAAAGCGACCCATGCAAGGCGGTACAACAACCCACGCAAGCCTGGCACGGTTAAAGCCCCTCTGTCCCACCATGCTGCTCTGGTACCAACTACACAACAACAGCCGCATACTAAACGCGTTCGACAAGAACTGAACACGTATCGCAACCGCTCGGCAACTACAGAATGAAACGATCACGAGAGACCGCGTCATATGCAGTACACCCCCAGCGTCGAGAGTCTATCGCACTGCCCCGGTAAGCAGGACAACCCAACGCTGAAAGCTCAGGGAAGCGCCTGCAAGATAACAACACACGCGCCCCGCCAAGACATAACGACTAACTGTTCCAGCTACGCAATGCTGTAAACCAACGCGACGCAAAACCACCAGACTATCAGGAAAATACGAGCCAGCCGGCGCGCACTTATATCACAATGTTACATATAGTAACAACAAAAATATGCCATGTTGTTACGTAAGCGCTAACTCATGGAGAGTGCTTAGCTACGAGTTGTGCAACCCAAGAGCTGCATTTCACGATCTCTTGCGAGAAAATTAAAATCTAGAAGTAACTATGCCAGTTGTGGTGTATAGAAAAGCGCGGGGGTTGGGGCGAAAACCCCCTATATATGTAATTTTTGAGTGATAACTATACGGATCCTAACTATAATTTATGGACAGTACAGCGGATACGGAATAATGGGGTTGCAGAGATTTTCAAGGTATCTGTTTTTCATAGTGTTGGCGGCTCTATTTGCCTTACCAATATTCTCCCTAATCATGGTGTTTTTTACTGACAGCAAGGGAGGTTATGGCCTTCTGTCAACGCTACTCCCAGAGTATACTCTCAACACGATAGTGCTGATGATAGGGGCAGGAATAGTGGTCCTGTTCATTGGAGTGATAAGTGCTTGGTTTATCACGTACTACTCCTTTCCAGGGCGCAGAATATTTGAAGTGGCCCTATTTTTGCCGTTGTCCATTCCTGGGTACATTGTTGCGTATGTGTACGTGAACATGTTCGAATATGCTGGTCCAGTGCAGACTGCGCTTCGAGATTTTTTCGGATGGGGGAAGGGCGACTACTACTTTCCTAATGTGAAATCACTGTTTTTTTGCACGTTGATTGTTGGCTTTAACTTGTACCCATATGTATACATGTTGGCTAGAACAGCTTTTATGGCTGTTAGAAATAGTGTTGCAGTGGCTACCACGCTGGGCTGCTCACGATACAAAATACTTTCATCAGTAGTTATCCCAGCTGTTTGGCCATCAGTAGTTGCGGGAGTTTCGTTGGTGCTTATGGAAGTGGTTTCCGATTTTGGTACCCCGCAATTCCTGGCCATCAATACTTTTACCACAGGTATATACCGACACTGGTTCCTGCTGCATGATAAATATTCTGCATGCATTCTGGCGGTTATAGGCATTTCATTTGTGTTTATGCTGACGGTGTTGGAGAAGTGTATGCGCCGTGAGGACGCTTCTTACTACTCGATAAAGATGAATACTAACTACTGCCACCGATGGCATTTTAACAGCAAGTGGGTAATCGCACTGATATATTCCATATGTTCCCTCGCGGTTTTAATGGGGTTCATTCTTCCCGTTGCGCCGCTAATTTATTGGACCTGGGAGAGGGTGTTCACACTGGATTTTAGTGAGTTTTTTATAGTAGTGCTCAATAGTCTCAGTATCTCTTTGGCGGCTTCTGCCATAGTCGTGACCATTTCGATAATCATGGTATGTCTTACTAGAGGGAAAGGTGGCCTTACCTACGCTGTGAGATTTATCTCCATGGGCTACGCAATACCTAGCACTATCACCGCGGTAGGTATAGTCATCCTGCTGGGCAAAGTATCGCAATTTGTTAGCGATCACTTCTTCAATCTTGCTTTGATAGGGACCGGGCTGGGACTTTTGTATTCCTACACATTCCGTTTTCTTGCCGCTGCAATTGGGCCAGTTGAGGCGGGATTAAATAAAATTCCTATTGAGGTGGATTGGGCTTCCAGGTTAATGGGGCATGGTGCTGTTCATACCTGTGTTAATGTTCACATGCCAATGCTGAAGAAAAGCATACTTGTGGGTTTCCTGTTGGTATTTATCGATTCAATAAAGGAGCTTGCCGCTACACTTATCATCCGTCCATTTAATTTTGAGACTATGGCCATCCGCATGTATGAGCTTGTAGGGGATGAAAGGCAGATGGATGCCGCACCCTATGCAATGGGAATAGTTCTTATTGGCTTCATGGCGGTGATCATATTGTTTCAAATATTTCAACATGACAAGGTCAAGGAGAACAGGATAAACGAATATTAGAGCCACACAAACATGGTAATTATGGGCGGGGTGGAGGCACTCGAGCGACGCTGTGCTCAGCACTTTGATCAGAGAGAGGTAGATTGCGTGCATGATGCTTTCTTTTAATCTTGGACAACTCATAGTTTATGTATGTACCGTGCGTAGGTGCTGTCTTGTAAAAACCGCTTAATGTCTTTAGTGCAGGAACTTGCGTCTTGGTGGTCGGTGATCTGATCATTTACATATAACCGCTGTTTTGTGGTGCTGATTCTACGGTATTACATGTCGCACCGTGATGATTGTTTGTAGTATTGCTGTGTCAGGGAGTAATAAACATGCCCCCGGGGACGCAGTAGCGCATCGCGTGGGTGGACAAAGTTATCGAGGCATTGTTACAAATTAATGCCTGGAAAAAGGTACGGGTTTTTGTCGTTTAAGGATCAATACTCGATTTCCAGAAAAGATTACTGATATAGTTTCACTAGTAGTCTCGAAGAGCAATAGTATGCTAAAAAGCATTGCTTGATCGGCTCTGTCCTAGAAGGATTGTTACGGGTGTTTGCTTTAAAGCCTTGTGAATTAAGAAGTAACATCAAAAGCGTGTGGGAGGGCGCATCTGCGAGGGTATTTAGTGGTGCAATTAGTGGTGCAATGGCGAAAACGCACCATTTATCACTAAAAGTGTGGCCATATGGTGTGTGGAATATAGCAACAAAAAGGTACGCATTTTACAGTGCATTTTTGTAGCTGGCGGAGCTTGTTTCAGGTTATTTGTGCACGTAAACAGTCAAGCGCACCGATCTTGCTAAGAGAAGGTGTAAGGTGCCACTGCGGCTTTTTACATGTGGGCGTTTTGGTGCAAGAGAAATGGTGATACAGTGCGGAACAGGATAGCAACAGTCAAGCGGCTTTGATAACGTTGAGTTAGTTGCTTGGTGCTTTCAGACGTCATATGTCTAAGGGTTTGAGTGCTTGAAGAACGGCAATATCATTAGGCAGACTGTGGCAGTATATCTACAAGTTTGCGCCAAGATGAGGCGAGTATTTTGATTCTTAGATTACGACTTTATTTTTTGTACAAGTTGCTGGTTGTTTTTTGGATATTACAGTGCGTATAAGCGCGCACAAAAGTAGCTTTAAATATACGAAGCATGGACCATACGGAAACATACCAGCAATATCACCTGTACAACTTCCCGTTTGTTTAATGCGCATTAACAAATATGATGAAATCACCTTTCGTTGAATGCCCTTTCAAAAGTGCTAGTTATAGGCGTTAATAAATATTCCAGCAGCGTTCTTGATCTGGTAACCACGTAGACTTCAGCCGGCATTCCATGATAAAGCTTGAGGTTCTTAAATCTGCCTGAGTGAGATGACTTGGGAATGACAACTCGCAGCGCATAGTAGCGCATACCGTTTACGGGATCTGTAAGAGCGTCAGCAGACACTTGCGTTACCACTCCGTTTACCAGTCCGAACTTTCTTATGTTAAATGCGCTCAACCTCACCTTAGCCTTCAGGCCTACGTATTCACCGCTGGTAATGAGATTATCCTCCACAGTTTGTGCAGAAAGTATTTCTTCTATATTCCTTGTGGGAATCTTAGCGTCTATTATCAGATCATCATCAACGGGAACGATTTCCATTATAATGCCTCCTGAAGGGATAACTCCGCCTTCAGTGTGATATTTTAACCCTGTGACAATTCCATTTTGCGGTGATCGAATCACAGTGCGTCGTAATACGTCTTCTGATGCCCGCAAGCGTTCCTTTAGGTCTGTAATAGCCGCGGTTGTTTCTTTCAGCTCAGCATTAGCTCTGTCTAGCACAGAGTTGGTTATGTTTATGATTTCAAGCTTATTTTCACCTATCTTCTGTTCTGTGCTGGCAATGGTGGCACGTATGTGGCCTAATTTGCCCTCAGTATCCGCATGAGAGCGCTCCAGATTTAGCAAGTATGGCTTACTTATGTAACCTCCAGCTAGGAGACTCCTTTTTGCCTCTAGCTCCTCGCTGATCAACTTGTATTGTCTCTGTTCAGATTCAAGCTGGGCTCCCAAGCCAGTTAACTCCTGCTTCAGTTGCTTAATGCGCTGCTTGAGTATCTGAATTTGCCCGCTTATGCTGTTATTTTGTGAGTAAAATAGCTCGCGTTGATTTTCTAATACCTTTTCTACGGCGTCGTGACTGGACAACTCATATATGTTTTCAGGAAATGTTATAAAATGAGAACGATTCTTTATTGTAAGCAAACGTGCTTCGGTAGCCAAGAGAACTAACAGCTTTTCTTTTATAATTCCCAGATTTGCCTGTGCTGCAGTGTTGTTGAGATATACCAGGGGTTGCCCTTTAGTTACTGTTTCCCCCTCCTTCACAAGAATTTTTTTGACTATACCCCCTTCCAGGTGCTGGACTACCTGTCTATTTAGAGATGATACCACTTCTCCCGAAGCAACTACTGCGCCGTCAAGTGGCGCAAAGGTTGCCCAGATTCCAAAACCCCCGAAAAAGATTGCAACCACTAAGAGTCCAATAAACAGTGGTCCCCAAGAAGCTTTTAACGCCTCGTTACCGTGCTTTTTTTTCAGTTTAAACAGATAGGAGACCATTCTATCTATGAAAGATAACGACCCGTCCAATACTTTGGACTGTTTTTTAGATTCATAATCCTTCTGTTTGTTTAAGGAATCATGTCCAAGAAGTTTCGGAAGCGAAAGGTCTACTTTTAGGAAGGATAGTGCTTTGGAAAGCTTGTTGTTCATAAGAGCGTTGAGCATGTATCCCACAGACAAAACCTAATAGCATGAAAAGATCGTCTCAGATATTTATTTTTGTATTTACAACAGCCGCAACTATTGAATTACAGGTCAAATTTCACATCAAATAACTTGAGCCCCTTTTTCGCAGCAGCTCCCATTTTGTTTTTGATTTTGTGAAAAGATATAACATTATCAACCCGCCTCTCTATAAAACTAAACGTGTCTACAAAGTTTTCGGAATAGTCCTTAGACATGTGTAGCAGTGTAAGCGCATATATAGTCGAAAGAGTTGTCCTTTTTGTATAGTAGCTGAAAGTAGTAGAGGTGTCATTGATCAGGTGCCACATTGTGTCGGCGACTTCAAAAGCCCTAAAGGCGGAAAAACGCATATTTGCTGGCTGTAGGTTATAGCGAGTTACTGCTTTCAACAACTGCTGTGGAGCTGGTTGGGCAGCATGGTAACGCACACACATTTTTAGGAGCCAAGAGATCTTGTCGCGTATTCGAGGCACTTTGCAGGTATCTAGGTTCTCATAGGATGCGGTAAGATAGCTAAGGAGGTCTTTGTGCATGAACTCCAGTACATTTCTTATCCCATCAGGAAATTTGTAGAGGTAACCGTCCATGTTTAGGCGACTACATGCTTCTAACAGCGCTTTATCAGTGACTCCATATTGGGGGATTAGCCCAATAGTCTCTACGCTAATTATCTTGACGTCTTGCTCACAAGCCAAATGGTTAGTAGTGAGTACATGTTTCAAGTTTTTACTGTCCATCCTCTTCCCAATGGGGATAGTATATTTAGGAGCTGAAAGTTAGGCAATTTTGAACTGCTAAATCACGATACAAGGTGCAAGTGTTGTGGATTGCGGTGCTATCTGTTGCGTAATATTTCAATGTTGAGAAAGGCTATTTGTTGTTTTTTGTCCCGCGTCCCAGCGTAGCGTTTTGGTTTTTCCTGTAAGTTTCTTCGGTGGAAAATAGATAGACAAAACCGTGGCAGGAATTGCTGTAGTGGGTTCTTTCATACGACCCGACCTGGATAAGGTACACTAGCTTTGAGTGCAAGAAATTTGCATTCGCAACGAACAGCGGCAAATGGATTTGACACCGGACAAATGGCATTTTGCATGGGCTATTTCTATGATAATAGAGTCTCTTTTTTAGGGTATAGTGTTCGTGTGTTGTGATGTAGTAAACTCTTATTAGAGAGGGCAGGGCGTCTATACTGGTTTATTAAAGTGTCCGCCATCTGCCATCACAGGCTCCCATGCTGTTGTGAACAGGAGGATTTTGCGATGAAGATGAGGTGGTTTTTGTGTGCCATACGTTCTCGTTCTGAAGGGGTTAATGCATTGTCGATCTGCTTATTTCATTTAATCGGTGCAGCGTAATTAACTTTGTTTGTTTACAAACGATATACGCACAAGACCCTATGGTCATGATGTTATGTGAGCCATGAGCTATTCGCCAAGCAGAGAGGACCAGTGAATACCACGCACCACTCCTTGTACTTCCATGGTATTTCTCTGAGTTCCCGCCAGATCAACAGTCACCAACTCAGTCATGTCATTCTTCTGGTCACTCTTAGTTCTTCTAGTGAACATTAGCATTCTCCCATTTGGTGACCATGTCGGATTATCAAGTACATCACCTGCTGCCACAATCTTTTCCCTGCTGCCGTCGGGGCGCATCACCCCAATGTAACTGCTTTTCCCTCTCACCTTGGCAAAAGCGATCAAATCTCCTCTTGGAGACCACGTTGGCGATCTATAGCCACCGGAGCCTGAGCTTATCTTTTTCACACCTGTGCCATCGCTGTGCATGGTGTAAAGATGCATCGCCCCGCTCTTGTCGGAAGCGAAGATCACATTTTTGCCATCCTGAGAAAAAGAGGCAGAGGTGTTGTTGTGTGAATTGTCTGTGAGACGTGTAATTTCCTGTGAATCAATGTTACAAGAATAAATATCTACCCGGCCATCTTGGGCGCAAGCTAATAACAGTGTCTTACCATCCGGGGTAAAACTAAGTGCTGAACCATTCCCCTCAAACTCCATTAGCATTGCGGAAGAATCTTCATCCAAGGCTTGCAACATAACTTTTCCACGAGCCGAAGGTGTATTCTGAATGTATGCGACATGTTTTGCATCAGGGGTAAACTGCACCGCTCTAATGCTGCTACCAGCTTTTTCAACATCCATATAATCTTTATTAGCGCCACCATGCCCTACAACCGCGATCTTCTGATCCCTTGCCCACTCTGCTAAGTACACGATCTTTGAGTTAAAAAGCCCCTTCTCGCCAGTGAGTCTACTGAACACGTGGTCGGAGATGGTATGCGCAGCTGATTGCCAGTTTCCCATATCAAAATTAAAAGACTTACCGTCCAACTCCTTCCCAGACGCAATGTCCCAAATGAAGAGATGAACCTTCATGCGTCCGCTAGCAAGCGCTTGAACGCTTCCAGTAAGGAGGATGTCAAGATTGAATTGTCTCCAAGCGTCTGACCCCGGCACACCCGCTGCATCAATACTCAGGTCCGTATTCACCATTTGAACATTAAAGTTCCCAGTGCTAGCAAGGTTGCGCAATATAACCGCCGTGCAATTGGCGGCTATGTTATGTTCAAGATTCGAGGAAGTATTCATAGGTGCAAACGCCACTCCGGTGCTCTGCGTATTCCCCCGGGTTATATCAAGTCGTAGCGACGCCGCCTCTGCATTGTAGAAGACGAACAAAAACAAGCAGAAAACTAGATGCGACCGCCAAGTTCTACCACACATACTCCAGCTGCACTTCCACCAACGGTTTACCCTTTAAAACGTCTTTGAAGAACCCAAAGACCAGATTTCGTATAAATCCCCTAATGTTACTAGGACGCCGCGTAGCTATACCTTCCTCGATTCTACGGGAAATCTCCATCAATATCGACCGATCTGCCGAGCTACCAAGCGCGCCGGGTGCAATGACCATGGGTTTTCGTATAAGTTTGTGCTCCTTATTTAGCAATAATGTGACAACAACCACTCCCGCATCGCGCATTTTCCGGCGGGCGTTTAACACATCACCAGACGGGTGGCGTAAAAAGTCCCCATCTATACCCAGCACACCACTTTCCACAGTATCCACTTTTTCACCGCGCACCAAGTCTATAACATCCCCTGGTGCTGCGATTATACATCTCTCTATACCGCAAGCCTCCGCCAACTTTTTGTGCTCATACATATGCATGTACTCCCCATGTACTGGCAGACACATTTTGGGCCTAGTAAGCGAATACAATGTACGTACCTCCTCCCGTGAAGGATGCCCCGATACATGTACACGCTCGGTAAACTCGGTTATCACCTCAACTCCCATTCGAACAAAGTTGTTAAAAACCCGGAATATGCGTTTTTCGTTTCCCGGAATGATCTTTGAGGAAAAAATCACTGTGTCTCCGGATTCCATTATGGCAAAAGGATGCGACTTACTGGCGAGTCTAGCCGTAGCAGCCAATGGCTCACCCTGGCACCCGGTGCACAGGTACAGCACCTTATCCTTGGGAAGCCCCGCAGCGTCGCGCACATCCACGAATTCCACAGAGTCATCAAGATAACCACAATCTTTCGCGGCGCTGATAGCCCTGAACAACGACCTTCCCAGAACGGCCACGTGCCTTCCCGAAGACTTTGCGATTTTACCCAGGGTGTAAATCCTAGCTATATTGGAAGCAAACAGCGATATTGCCACTCTCTGATCACTGTTTTGCACAATGCTTAGGATATTCTCATACAGACTTCCCTCCGAACCGGAGCTGCCCTCAGTGAATATGTTGGTGGAGTCGGAGATTACTGCAAGTAGCCCATCATCCCCCAGGCGCTTCAGCTTTTCCGTGTCGGAAACGGACCCAATGACAGGATTGCTATCTAGCTTCCAGTCGCCAGTGTGCAGCACACTACCGAGATCGGTGCGCACCGCAATGGCGTGCATCTCAGGAATAGAGTGTGTCATGCTCACAAACTCGAGGGTAAAGGGTCCTAGCTCAAGGGGAACATCGGGATCAATCGTTACAATAGGTACATCCATGGAAAACTGCGCGAGCTTAGACTGTAAGAACAACGCAGTGAACTTCGTCGCGTAAACTGGGCAACGCAAATCCTCCCATAAGTGAGGAATAGCGCCTATATGGTCCTCATGAGCATGCGTTAATACAATGCCAAGCAGATCTTCTCGCCGCTCCCTAATGAAGCTAACGTCCGCTACTATCATATCGATGCCTGGCATAATATCGCCGTCGGCAAAGCCAGCTCCCAGGTCAACAATGATCCACTTGCCATGTACATGATACAACGTGACATTCATACCAATCTTACCCACTCCGCCGAGGGGCAAAAACAAAAACCCACTTCTATCCAAACTCATTTTACACGCACAAATGCCACAGAATGCCTCATTAGTAGCATAAATGCTCTTCTTTTTAAAGAAAAAACATAAACAGGCTCTGCAGTGAGCTATAAGGCGTGTGCAGCGTCAGCGAAGGTGTTAGCGGCGTCCGTGGGCGGGTCCTCGGGGTTGAGGCAAGCCCAATAAGTGACAATGTCTTCTGGGGCATAACACATACGCCGCAAAACCGTACGCACACGCTCCCTCGGTGCCTAAAACATAGTAAGGTGACCGGTCGATTCTGTCTACACCCTACCAGTGGTCCGCAACAAGCATGCATGGGATTGTCCGATACTCCAGCGCCCAAAACGCTACGACGTGATCGACCTGAACTTTTCATAGTGGCCGTACAGCCGTTCAAACTAAAGCATGCCACGACAGTCTTACCAGCGCAACATAGGCTCCCTAAGCTCAGCGTGTCAATACTGCCGGCATTGCGGTCTTTCCCTCACCCTGGCACTTGAAAGTTTTGGCATCACCAAACTCGCTATTTAAACCTGCAGCAAACTTCTGCATGAGCTTTCCAGCTCCGAAGAATATCGCCGTGAATACAACCAGCACCACAATCGAAGCCCAAGCCATTTTGCCAAATATGGCCATGATGCTAGCACCCAAAATGACCCCGGTCATTATCGGCAGCCCTAATCTTTGAACGAAGACGACCACGTTACATATTACCTTTGCAGCAACGTCGTCACTGCCAGTTTGTGTACCAGCAGCACCGCTCTGCGCGGTAGCCTTGACACTCTGCATACTTAACAAACACAGGAACACCAAAAATGCCCCAGCACGCACTGGTGACTTAAAAAATTTCAACATGCCCCCCCCGCACACATATGTCTTTAAATCACAACTGACAGCTGATTAATAAAGTTAAGCATGCACCGTTCCCCTGGCCGTAGAACTTATAACAGCGGATGTAGAGAACTAGCGCCAACATAACTCGCTCATGCAGCGGCCGCAGAACTTGATGGAATCACAGTTCCACCACTTTTGCATTCAAACTGGTTAGCCCCTGAGAATTCCCCGTTCAACCCTGCTGCAAACTTCTGCATCAACTTTCCAGCGCCAAAAAATATTGCAGTAAATACCACAAGTACCACAATAGAAGCCCAAGCCATCTTACCGAAGATTGCCATAATGCTGGCTCCCAGAATGACCCCAGTCATGATTGGCAAGCCCAAACGTTGCACGAACACGACCACATTACAAATCACAGTAGCTGCTACGTCCTTATTGTTGTTTTCAGCGCTACTCTGAGCTGAAGCACCAATTAGCAGGAAAAACAAAGAACACAGCCCAAAGAATCTTGCTACACTCCACACTGCTATTCCCCCCCCCCCTCGTTTTCAAAACTAAAAACACGTGCACATTGGTGATATACGTACTTTACTACACGCAATACGTGCACACACCACCGGAGTACAACACAGAATTGCTAAAGTTGTGTTAATAACGCTCTTGCGTTGCGTTTTAGACGTAAGCTCATAACCAGAGAAAAAGAGCAGGACGCGGCTGCGTCGTCCGCGCCGGCAAAAACTTACTCTCACACTATAAACACAGAATGAGCGCGGTTCGGCACGCGAGCCTCGCTCACATTACACAACGCGTGCGATACACAATTTATCTACTACTATGAATTGGAGGAGGGCATTGAGGTATTCCCACCACCCTTGCACTCGAAAGTTTCGGCCTTACCAAACTCGTTATTTAACCCCGCAGCAAATTTCTGCATGAGCTTACCAGCTCCGAAGAATATTGCAGTGAATACCACAAGCACCACGATAGAAGCCCAAGCCATTTTACCAAATATTGCCATTATGCTAGCTCCCAAAATGACCCCCGTCATTATGGGTAGACCTAAACGTTGGACAAATACCACAACGTTGCATATTACCTTCGCAGCAACATCATCACTAGCGGGGCCAGCTGACGCTGCAGAACCAGCACTCGCCATTCCAGCAATGCCCGTCACGAAAACGAACGCCACTACAACAAACTTTATGAACTTCAACATCTTCCCCCCCCCCCTCGTTATTCACTTTCCGTGCGCGTTTTCCCTCCAAGTCGCTGTCTGTAGGCACACGCGGCACACACGCACATCGGGACAGTACAACACGCAATTGTTAAAGTTGCGTAAATTGCAACTTTGGGACGCGAGAGTTTACAAGTATAATAGCTGCAGCTTAGCAATAGGATTGAATCGTAGCTGACCATGTGTCATGTTGTATGGTGATGCCTTCCAGTGGGGCTGTAGCTGTGTGCACGTGACAATACCAATTAACAAGTTGGTGCAATTGTTAGTAAGTTCCGCGGGCTTTGTAGTGTTGTTATTTATGTTCTGTGAAGTTTGTAGTCACGTACTCACATAATTAATGTGTGTAATTTTCGGTTGTGCGCTCAGGAAATTGTACAGATCTTCGCCCGGGTAGCTTGCAGGATTACGAATCTGTGCGGATAGACACTGGCGTGGAACTGCCCACAGTTCGGCCTATGTTCCGGTGGTTTTTCGGCGCACGGGAGCGGCATGCCGAGTGCATGAATCGGCGATGGGAAAAAAATCAAAATTGTATTGACTGGTGCGTGCTATTCCCTTATAAGTGGAGCTGCTTTCGCTATCTCCGGGTGCGTGGGTAGCGCTTTTCATAGTGATTTTAGGTTTATACATGCCCACGATCAATCAGCTGGTGCGTCGTCCCAGAAAGCCTCGCGGGTCGGCTAATAAGGCTCCGGCTCTGCAGCATAATCCTCAGAAGAGGGCGGTGTGCGTGAAGGTTTACACTACTACACCGAAGAAGCCAAACTCAGCACTGCGTAAAGTTGCAAGGGTGAGGATCGCGGGGTATGGAAGTGAGGTCATAGCCTATATCCCTGGCGAGGGGCATAATCTGCAGGAACACTCGGTAGTTCTAATCAGAGGTGGGCGGGTGAAAGACTTGCCTGGGGTTCGTTATCACATTGTGAGAGGTGCGTTGGATACTAAGGGTGTTCAAGGCAGAAAGAAGGCGCGCTCCAAGTATGGGGTCAAGCGTGGGGGCTAGTTTTAGTTTGGTAATGTATGTCTCGTCGTAGAAGAGTTGGAAGGAGAGCTGTAGTTGCTGATGGGTATTCTGGAAGCGTACTTTTGGCTCGCTTGATTAACGTTGTTATGCGTCAAGGTAAGAAGGCCTTGGCAGAGAAGATTGTCCACGGTGCGCTGAAAATGGCGGAGTCACGTTTTGCTGGTGAGAGTGGTGTGGCTATCTTCAATACTGCTATCTCTAATGTTATGCCTAAAATGGAGGTGCGTTCCAGAAGGGTCGGTGGTGTGACTTATCAGATTCCCGTGGAGGTGAGAGAGGATAGATCGACTTCGCTTGCGCTTCGCTGGATCGTAAAGGCTGCGCGCGCGAGCAGGAAGAAGACGAACAAGACGTATATGAGCTGCTTGTGCCATGAGCTGATGGAGGCGTATAACAAGCGCGGTGGTGCTTGTAAGATAAAGGAAGAGAAATATAGAATGGCTGAGGCAAACAAGGCTTTCTCTCATTTTAGATTTTAGTTTGATTTAAGGGTTCTTAGAGAAGGAGTGCGGGGGGTGAGTAGTAAGGGTGATCTGTCTAGGTGTAGAAATATAGGGATAATGGCGCACATAGACGCTGGGAAGACCACCACAACAGAGCGCATACTTTTTTACACAGGAAAACAGAATAGAATAGGGGAGGTGCACGAGGGTGCCGCATCCATGGACTGGATGGAACAGGAAAAGGAACGTGGTATTACGATAACATCCGCTGCTACTACGTGTTTTTGGGATGGATGTAGAATTAATATTATCGATACCCCTGGGCACGTGGACTTCACTATAGAGGTGGAGCGATCGTTGAGGGTCCTGGATGGCGCAATTGCAGTGTTCGATGGTGTTGCTGGGGTTGAGCCGCAATCTGAAACCGTTTGGCGCCAGGCCGACAGATACAATGTGCCTCGGATCTGCTTTGTCAACAAATTAGATAGGGTTGGTGCGGATTTTTACGCTTGTGTCGACATGATAGTGGACAGGCTGGGCGCGGTGCCATTAGTGCTGCAGTTGCCTATAGGTGTTGATAAGGGTTTTGTGGGGGTTGTGGACCTCCTGGAGATGAGATCGATAATATGGGAAGAAGACTCTCTCGGGGCTAAGTTTGCCTATGGTGAAGTCCCGGCTGGGATGCTGGCGGAAGCCAATAAATACCGAGCTGCGCTGTTGGAAACCGCCGTCGAGGTGGACGACGAAGTTATGGGTATGTACCTAGAGGGTCAGGAGATATCTAGTGCGGTGATTAAGCGCTGTATTAGAACGGGGGTCATACAGTCAAAGTTTGTGCCAGTTCTTTGTGGTTCTGCGTTCAAGAATAAGGGTGTGCAGCCGCTATTGGATGCGGTGGTTGATTACTTGCCTGCGCCTAGTGATATACCGGCTATCGAGGGGGTTAGTGCCAAGAACCCAGAAGAGATTGTAAAGATACCTACTTCGGAGAAGGGTAAATTCGTTGCTTTGGCGTTTAAGGTAATGGTTGATAGGTTTGTCGGTAGCCTTACCTTTGTGCGAGTTTATTCCGGAAGGCTGACTAGTAAGACCGTGATCTCGAATACTACGAAGGGTGATGTTGAGTCTGTCGGTAGGATATTGCTGATGCACGCTAATAACAGAGAGGACATCACTGAGATAAAGGCGGGTGACATTGCGGCTTTAGCTGGTCTCAAGAAAACGACGACTGGTGACACGCTATGCGATCAGGACTTTCCGGTAATCCTGGAGAAGATGGATTTTCCAGAATCGGTGATGGAAATAGCTATTGAGCCTATGTCTACTGCGGATCAGGAGAAGATGGGTACTGCATTGAGTAGGTTGGTAGCGGAAGACCCATCGCTCAAGGTGTTTGTGAATCCTGAAAGTGGTCAGACTATCCTCAAGGGGATGGGGGAGCTACATCTAGAGATTATAGTAGACAGAATGAAGCGGGAGTTCGGTGTCGGGGCGTCGGTGGGTGCCCCTCAGGTTGCTTATCGTGAAACTATAACCAAGGCTGTTGAGATTGAGTATGTGCACAAGAAACAGACCGGCGGTGCTGGGCAGTTTGCGAAGGTGAATATACTGTTTGAGCCTCTTCCGCCAGGTTCTGGGTTTGAGTTTGAGAACAAGATTACCTGCGGGGCGATACCTAGGGAATACATTCCTGGGGTGCAGAGCGGCTTGGAGTTGATCAAGGAGACGGGCATTATATCTGGGTATCCGGTAATAGACTTCAAGGCGACGTTGTTCGATGGAGCGTTCCATGAGGTGGACTCTAGCCCGTTGGCTTTTGAATTGGCGGCTAAAGGTGCATTTAGGGAGTTGGTAAATAAGGCGGGTCCTGTGATGCTGGAGCCAATAATGCGCGTTGAGATCATAACTCCTGAGGATTACATGGGAGATGTAATCGGGGATGTGAATAGTAGAAGAGGCAAGGTTTCAGAGATGCAGGATCGTCACAATGCGAAATTGATAACGGCCTTCATACCTTTAGGAAGCATGTTCGGGTACGTGAAGGATTTGCGTTCTATGTCTCAGGGGCGTGCTCAGTATAGCATGTTCTTTGCGCGCTATGAGAAAGTGCCTGAGAATGTTGTTATTGGTGATGTGAAGAAGTAGGGTGTGTTGTTATGGCAGAAGAAAGGAAGCCGCATATAAATGTGGGGACAATAGGGCACGTAGACCATGGTAAGACAACGCTGACGGCTGCGCTAACAACGGTGTTGGCAAGGAAGCTAAGCGGGGCGAACAAGGTTGTAAAGTACGATGAAATAGACAAGGCGCCGGAGGAGAAGGCAAGGGGAATAACAATATCAACAGCGCATGTTGAGTACGAAACAGAAGGAAGGCACTATGCGCATGTTGACTGCCCGGGACACGCAGACTACATCAAGAACATGATTACAGGAGCAGCGCAGATGGATGTGGCGATACTGGTAGTATCGGCAACAGATGGTGCGATGCCGCAAACAAGGGAACACATATTGCTGGCAAAGCAAGTTGGGGTGAAGGACATCGTGGTATGGATCAATAAATGCGATGTTGTAGAAGATGAAGAAATGTTGTCGCTAGTAGACATGGAAATCAGAGAGCTACTAAGCAACTATGGGTATGACGGAGATAGTGTATCTGCGGTGCGTGGATCGGCAGTGAAAGCATTGGAAGAGGATGCTGATGGGCCATGGAGCGAAAAGATCATGGAGCTGGTCGGGGCGCTAGAGAAGATAGATCTGCCGACAAGGGAAAAGGACAAGCCGTTCTTGATGTCAGTGGAGGATGTATTCTCAATACCTGGGCGGGGTACTGTAGTAACGGGAAGGATAGAAAGAGGAGTAATCAGAGTAGGCGACAAAGTAGATATAGTTGGTCTACGTGAGTTGCAAAGCACAGTATGCACAGGAGTGGAAATGTTCCACAAGGCATTGGAAGCGGGGGAAGCTGGTGACAATGCGGGGATACTGCTGAGGGGAATAAAGAAGGAAGACGTTGAGAGAGGGCAGGTGCTGACGGCACCAGGTTCGATGAAGGCGTACAGGAAATTCAAGGCAGAGGTGTACGTACTGAAGAAAGAAGAAGGAGGAAGGCATACGCCATTCTTTGCGAATTATCAGCCGCAGTTTTATGTAAGAACAACTGATGTAACGGGAAGTATAGGATTGCCATCAGGGGTTGAGATGGTGATGCCAGGGGATAATTTGAATATCGAGGTTTCGCTGGACAAGGCAGTAGCTGTAGATAAGGGGCTAAGGTTTGCGGTGAGAGAAGGTGGAAGGACTGTTGGTTCGGGTATTATCACTGAGATTTTGGAGTAGTTGGTAAGGTGGAAGGACTGTTGGTTCGGGTATTATCACTGAGATTTTGGAGTAGTTGGTGACTCCTGGGCTTTATAAGATAGGAGTGTAGCTCAATGGTAGAGCGTCAGTCTCCAAAACTGAGGATACGGGTTCGATTCCTGTCACTCCTGCCATGATTTCGTAGGTTGTTTGCTATGATAGGCGGTTTTGCTAAGTTTTTGCTTGAAGTTAAACAGGAAGTTTTGCAGGTTTCTTGGGCTTCTAGAAAGGAGGTGTTTGTATTCCTTTGGGTGGTTGTGCTTACTGTTGTGGCGTCGTCCTTTTTGTTTAGTTGTGTGGATTTTGTATTCTTGAGGCTTGTAAAGATAATGCTTGGGGTAATTTATGAAGCATGAAGATAATGGGCACGAGTGGTACATAATTCAGGTATCTTCTGGTAATGAGGAGAGGGTCTCTCAGGTGATACTTGAAAGAGCTCAACAGTTGGGTATGTCTGATATCTTCCGCGAAGTGTTCATTCCCTATGAGGAGGTCACCAAGATCAAATATAACAAAAAGGTGCAGGTTAAGAAGAAGTTGTCACCTGGTTATGTCTTTTTATATATGAAGTTGTGTGATGACTCAGTAAATTTTGTAAGAAAGATTCCGAAGGTTTCGAATTTCCTTTTGGATGAATTAGGTATGCCCAAGGTCATCCCGGCTGCAGAGATGGATGCTATGCGAAGTAGGATGTGCCAAGGCGTTGATGACGATGCCGGGAATGATGTTTGCAGCTTCGAGGTGGGTGATGAAGTTGTTATAAATGACGGCTTGTTCCAAGATTTCAATGGCAGGATTGAATACGTGAACGAGGACAAGAAGGTCGCTGGGATAAGTGTTATGATATTTGGCAGGCTTACCAAGATTGAGTTTAAGTTTGGTAGTATACGGAAGGTCGAGGAGTAGTTTATGAGTAGTGCTGCATTACTTTCGAAGATTAATCTTGTCATGGAGGCAGGAAAGGCTTCGCCAGGACCTAAGGTGGCTTCTGTGCTTGGTCCTCGTGGAATTCCAATGCCGCAGTTTTGTAAGGAGTTTAATGAGGTTACTGGCTCTAAGGATGCTCCATATGAGATAGGGGATTTGGTAACCGCTCGTATATCTGTTTATACCGATAAGACGTATTCGTTTTCCATAAGCGATTCGCCGGTGTCATTTTTAATAAGGAAGGCTGCGGGTTTGGCTAAGGGGTCTTCAAATCCTGGTAAAGAGACAGCAGGTTGTATCGGCATGGAAGATATTAAGAAGATTGCGGAGCGAAAAATGGCAGACATGAACGCTGATTGTTTGGAAGCAGCAGTAAAGATGGTTGTTGGAACTGCTAAATCCATGGGTATTGCTGTCGAAGAAAAGTAGGAGGTTGCGTTTATGTTAAGTGATAGTGTCTCTTATAGCGTAGAGGAGGGCATGGCGAGACTTCTGGAGTCCGCCAAAGCGCGCTTTAAGGAATCAGTTGATGTTGTGATGAGGTTAACTACGGGAGATTCGAAATCCGGCGAGTCGATCCGTGGTGTTGCGGTTTTGCCTAAAGGGCTTGGTAGAGAAGTTAGGGTTGCAGTTCTTGCTAAGGGGGAATATGCAAAGCAGGCAAGGGACGCTGGGGCTGACGTTGTAGGCGATGAAGACTTAATTGAAGAGATAAAGAAGGGAAGGAAGCTTGATTTCGATTGGTGTGTCGCTACCCCGGATTTTATGTCGCAAGTTTCGGCTGTGGCTAAAATATTGGGACCCAAGGGGCTGATGCCTAACCCTAAGTTCGGTACGGTGACTTTTGATGTGGCCAAGATAGTGAGTATCGTGAAGTCTGGTCAGGTGAGGTTTAAGACTGATAGGTATGGCATCGTGCATGTGAAGATAGGTGATGTGGGTTTTTCTCGGGAAGATTTGCTGGAGAACTTTCACGCTGTGGTTACTGCTGTGCAGAATTTGAAGCCGGCTTCGGTCAAAGGGGCTCTTTTTAGGTCGGTGTTCCTGAATTCTACGATGGGCAAGTCCTTTAAAATATCAGGTTTGGTGTAGTTTGTGCGCGATGTGGAAGTTAGAGGTTTGTGGTGAAGCGGGTTAATAAGGAAAGGCATTTAGGAAATGTTAGCAAGCTGTTTGCGGAGTTTGGGAGTTTGGTTCTTGCGAACTTCGATTCTATGACAGCTCGTGACTTTGCTGCCCTGAGGAAAGAGTTGAAGGGGGCAGGGTGTGGTGTATCCGTGGTTAAGAACAGTATAGCGTGTCTTGCATTGGAAGGCTCTGACAAGGGGGAGCTGCGTGAAAAGTTTAAGGGAGCTGTGTTTGTTGGTTACTCCGACAATATGGTGACGCTTTCTAAAACTTTGCACGCGTTTATGAAGTCCAGGGCGGATAAAGTGTCTTTGATCTGTGCTTACGATGGTGGGCAGTTGTTGTCTGCTGAGCAGGTGGTTTTCTTTGCTACTTTGCCATCTTTGGAAGAGCTGCGTATGCGTATTGTGGCTTTGGTAGCCTATGGTATTCCAATGAGGTTGGCTAACTGTTTAAAGGCCATTGGCAGCAAATAGTGGGGTTGGTTGTTGAGTTATAGACGGTGTTTGTGTTGGAGTGATTTTGAGCTCTATTTTGCTACTGGGCAGAGAAGGCGGTTGGCCGATGGTGCTACCAGTGACACACGGTCTTCCTGTAGGGAGTTATTTAAGGGGTAGGATTTTAGGAGTTTGTTATGAGTAGTGTTGATTTAGATGCTTTAGTAGAAAAGATTTGTGAGCTCGATTTGTGCAGTGCTGCTGCGTTAGTGGAAAAGATAGAAGACAAGCTAGGATTCCCCAAGGGTGGTTTGATGGCTTCTGTGTCTGCGGCTGGAAGCGCTGCTCAAGGTGGTGGAGTTGCTGAAGCGGAGAAGACCGAGTTTATGGTTATGTTTGATGGCTACGCTGCTGACAAGAAAATTGCAGTCATTAAGGCTGTAAGAGAGTGCACTAGCCTGGGACTAAAAGAAGCTAAGGACTTTGTGGAGCAAGAAGGTTCTCGCGAGTTGGTTGAAGGTAAGAAGTACAAGAAAGCTGAAGCTGAAGAAGTGAAGAAGAAGTTGGAAGATGCGGGGGCTCAAGTGAGTCTCAAGTAGGCTTGGGTGTTTTTTTGTGTAGTGGTTTTTGAGGGAATTGATGTCTTCTGCGGGTGGTTCTGGTCCCGGGTATGTGCTGAATGATTTTGATGCTGTTCCTAGGCTTTCTTACGCGAGGTCAATCGACATTCGCGATGCTTTAAGTGATTTGATAAGGATCCAGAGAGATTCTTACGACGCTTTTATCGGAATGGATAAAAACAGTACTGGGGGTATTCAAAGCATATTTCAGTCCATGTTCCCTATTCGCGATCCTCTGGGAAGGGCTGTTCTTGAGTTCGTCGATTACAACATTGGTGAGCCGCAGTACAACGAGTATGAGTGCATAAAAAGGGGGATAACATTTTCCGTTCCTATGCGCATAACGCTGCGTTTTGTGGTATGGAAGGTGCAAGAGGTTTCATTCAAGGAAGTTAAGTATGTAGTAGACGAGAGTACCTTGGAGAAGAGCGTCAAGTATGTTAAGGAGCAGGAGGTATCCATCGGCGATCTACCGATGATGACATCATACGGTACGTTCATAATCAACGGGATAGAGCGGGTTATAGTATCCCAGATGCATAGATCTCCTGGTGTTTTCTTCGATAGCGACAAGGGAAAAACCTATAGCTCTGGTAAGCTTATCTACTCCGCACGCATAATACCATATCGCGGATCATGGCTCGATTTCGAATTTGATATCAAGGACACCATATACTTCCGCATCGACAAGAAACGCAAACTCCCCGTTTCATACTTGCTCAAAGCCCTTGGTATGTCCAACAACGATATACTAGACGCATTTTATGACAAAGTTCTTTACGTTCGATGTGAAAAAGGATGGAAAGTCCCGTTTGTGATCGATAGATTCAAGGGGGTGAGGTTGCCCTATGACCTGATGGATGTCGAGGGAAACGTCCTAGTCAAAGCCAACACGCGTATCACTCTCAGGGTGGCAAAGAAGCTGTATGAAGACGGGCTTAGAGAGTATCTGGTGCCGTTCTCCGGTATAGCTGGGATGTTTGTTGCTACCGATCTGGTGGATCCAGCTAGCGGGGCTGTTGTTATCTCTGCTGGTGAGACTGTCGCTTCTGAGCACATCGTCAAGCTCGAGCTGTTTGATATCAGCGAAATAGCGTTTTTGAATATTGATTTCCTCACTGTTGGACCTTACGTCCTCAATACTCTGTTCTTGGATAGGCATATGACGCAGGAGGATGCGTTGTTTGAGATATACAGGGTATTGCGTTCTGGGGAGTCTCCGAATCTTGAGGCAGTGCGTTCGTTTTTCAATGGGCTGTTCTTCGAGCCGGAGAGATATGATTTGTCTGTAGTTGGGAGAATTAAGTTAAATAGCCACCTGCGACTTGATGTTGATGAGAGCATGACCGTCTTGACCAGGGATGATATTGTGCATGTCATCAAGAAGTTGGTGCTGCTTCGCGATGGTGAAGGGGTTGTTGATGATATAGATCACCTGGGTAATCGTAGGGTGCGCTCGGTCGGGGAATTCATAGAGAATCAGTTTAGGATTGGGATACTGAGGCTTGAACGCATGATCATGGATTACATGTCATCGGTCAATTTTGACAATGCGATGCCTTGTGACTTTGTAAATCCTAAAGTTTTGGCAACAGTGCTCAAAGACTTTTTCAGCTCATCACAGTTGTCGCAGTTTATGGATCAGACTAACCCGTTGTCTGAAGTAACTCACAAAAGGCGGTTGTCAGCGTTGGGCCCTGGTGGTTTGACTAGAGAAAGAGCGGGCTTTGAAGTGCGTGATGTGCACCCGACTCACTACGGAAGAATATGCCCTATTGAGACTCCTGAAGGGCAGAATATTGGCCTTATCAGTAGTTTGGCTATATATGCAAAAATCAATAAGTATGGGTTTATCGAGAGTCCGTACAGGAAGGTAGTAGACGGTGTGGTGACAGATACGGTGACGTATCTGTTGGCAACGCAAGAGGGTGATTACTATATAGCTGACGCTGGTGCCGCGCTCGATGAAAACAACAGATTCGTTGATGATATGCTTTATTGTAGGCATGGTGGCAACTTTGTTATGGTGAAGAGCGAGGATGTTGACTATGTGGACGTCTCACCTAAACAGATAGTGTCTGTTGCGGCTTCACTTATACCTTTCTTGGAAAATAATGATGCAAACCGGGCGTTGATGGGTTCAAACATGCAACGGCAGGCGGTGCCTTTATTGAAGGCGGAAGCACCGTTGGTTGGTACGGGTATGGAGTCGGTAGTTGCTTCGGGGTCAGGGGCTGTGGTTCTGGCAAAACGCGATGGTATAGTTCACAGAGTTGATGGTTCCTATGTAGTTGTTAGGGCCTTCGACAAAAACAAAGATGAGTATCTTGGTGTTGATATATACAGGCTGCGCAAGTTCCAGCGTTCTAACCATAACACATGCATTAACCAGAGGCCGATAGTTAAGATCGGTGATTACGTGAAGGAGAATGATGTTATAGCAGATGGCGCGGCTATAGATCGAGGCGAGCTTGCTTTGGGTAAGAACGTGTTAGTGGCGTTCATGTCTTGGCAGGGCTATAACTTTGAGGACTCCATAGTGATGTCTAGTGATGTCGTGAAGAGGGATGTCTTCACTTCGATTCACATAGAAGAATTTGAGTGTGTGGTGCGTGACACTCCTCTTGGTCCCGAAAAGATTATGAGGTCGGTTCCTGATGTTAACGAGGAAAATCTAAGTCATCTTGATGATGTTGGGATTGTTAATATTGGGGCGGAAGTGTCCGCGAGCAGTGTTTTGGTGGGGAAGGTAACACCGCGTCCTCCAGTGTCATTGCCGCCTGAAACCAAGCTTTTGGTAACCATCTTCGGTGAGAAGGTGTTCGACTGTGTGGATTCATCGCTGTATTTGCCTCCTGATGTTGAGGGCACGGTTATCGATGTGCACGTTTTTGTTCGAAGGGGGGTAGAGGAAAACGATCGGTCTCTGCTGATCAAGCAAAGTGAGATCAATAACTTCATGAAGGAGCGTGACTACGAGATAGACGTTGTCAGCGAGTATTTTCACGATGAGTTGAAGAAGCTGCTGCGCAATGCTGAAATACCTCTAAAGGGGCATAGGGATCTAGACAGTTTGTTCGAAGCCACTCCTAATGAGCAGTTGTGGGAAATGGGTCTGGTATCTGACAAGGTTTCTGCGAAAGTTTCAGAAATGAAAGGCAAGTTTGACGAGATAGTCAGTGAAGCTCATAGCAAGTTTGAGCAGAAGATAGACAAGTTGAACTATGGTTATGACTTGCCGCAAGGCGTGCTCACGATTGTGAAGGTCTTTGTGGCGGTGAAGCACAATTTGCAGCCGGGTGACAAGATGGCTGGGCGTCACGGGAATAAGGGTGTTATTTCACGCATAGTGCCTGTGGAAGACATGCCTCACCTTGAGGATGGAACCCCTGTTGATATAATCCTGAATTCCTTGGGCGTACCTTCGCGGATGAACATAGGTCAGATCCTGGAGACGCATTTAGGTTGGGCTTCTGTAAACCTAGGTAAGAAGATCGGTAGGATGCTCGATCAAGGTGGCGAAACCATGGTGAGCGATCTCAGGAACTTCTTGGTTGAGGTATATGAAGGCCAGAAGTTGGGTAAAGACGTGGCTTCTATGTCGGACGAGGCTCTACTGAAGTTTGCTAATAGGCTCCGCAACGGCGTTCCTATGGCTGCTCCAGTGTTTGAAGGTCCTAAGGATTCGCAAATCTCGCGTCTTTTGGAGTTGGCAGAAGTTGATCCATCAGGGCAGGTTGATCTTTATGATGGTCGTTTAGGTAAGAAATTTGATCGCAAGGTAACGGTAGGATACATATACATGCTGAAGCTACATCACCTTGTGGATGACAAGATACATGCGAGGTCTGTTGGGCCTTACGGGCTGGTTACTCAGCAACCTCTTGGTGGTAAGTCTCACTTTGGTGGACAAAGGTTCGGTGAAATGGAATGTTGGGCGCTGCAGGCTTATGGCGCTGCGTACACCTTGCAAGAGATGCTCACGGTCAAGTCTGATGACATTGTAGGTAGGGTGAGGATATACGAATCCATAATCAAGGGGGATAGCAACTTTGAGTGTGGTATTCCTGAATCGTTCAATGTGATGGTTAAAGAACTTCGGTCGTTGTGTCTGAATGTTGTACTCAAGCAAGATAAAGAGTTTACTAATAGCGAAGTGGAGTAGGGATTTACAATATGAAGATGTTGGATTTGTATGGCTATACTAGCATAGCTCAGTCGTTCGATAAAATTTGCATATCCATAGCCAGCGCGGAAAGCATCAGGGCTATGTCCTATGGTGAGATAAAGGACATCTCTACCACCAACTATCGTACTTTTAAAGTGGAAAAAGGGGGGCTCTTTTGTCCTAAGATTTTTGGTCCCGTGAATGATGATGAGTGCCTTTGTGGTAAGTACAGGAAGAAGCGCTATAGGGGCATAGTTTGCGAAAAATGTGGCGTTGAGGTCACTTCTTCTAAGGTGAGAAGAGAACGTATGGGACACATTGAGTTGGTGTCTCCTGTTGCGCATGTGTGGTTCTTGAAGTCGCTGCCGTCCAGGATTGGCGCCCTGTTGGATATGCCCCTAAAGTCCATTGAGAGCATCCTATACAGTGGTGATTTTGTAGTTATTGATCCTGTTGCTACTCCTTTTTCTAAGGGGGAAGTTATTAGTGAAGGTGTTTATAACCAGGCAAGGGATGCCTATGGAGAGGAAGGCTTCTTCGCATTAACGGGAGCCGAAGCAATAAGGGAGTTGCTCTCCCGTCTCGATCTAGAGGCAATACGGGCGAGTTTGAGAAGTGAGCTGGAGTCTACGACTTCGGAAATGAAGCGCAAAAAAGTAGTGAAGAGGTTGCGTCTTATAGAGAATTTCATCAGGTCTGGTAATAGGCCTGAGTGGATGATATTAACGGTTATCCCGGTGCTTCCGCCAGATCTAAGACCACTGGTTTCGTTGGAGAATGGTCGCCCTGCGGTATCCGATCTAAATCACCACTACCGTACCATCATAAATCGTAATAACAGGTTGGAGAAGCTGCTTAAGTTGAATCCTCCTGCGATCATGATCAGGAATGAGAAAAGAATGCTGCAAGAGGCAGTGGATGCGCTTTTCGATAGCAGTCGGCGTAGCTATGTCTCGAGCAGGGCTGGCAGTATGGGGTATAAAAAATCCCTAAGTGACATGCTGAAGGGTAAGCAGGGGCGGTTTAGGCAAAATCTGCTCGGAAAGCGGGTTGACTATTCTGGAAGGTCGGTCATTGTTGTAGGTCCGAGTTTGAAGTTGCACCAGTGTGGGCTGCCTAAGAAGATGGCCCTCGAGCTATTCAAACCGTTTATATGCTCCAAGCTCAAGATGTACGGCATAGCGCCGACGGTGAAGTTGGCGAATAAGATGATTCAGAGCGAGAAGTCAGATGTGTGGGACGTTCTCGATGAGGTTATAAAAGAGCATCCTATCTTGCTGAATAGGGCACCTACTTTGCACCGTTTGGGTCTACAGGCGTTTGATCCGGTGCTGATCGAGGGTAAGGCGATTCAGCTTCACCCGCTGGTTTGTAGTGCGTTTAATGCGGACTTCGACGGGGATCAGATGGCGGTACACGTTCCGTTGTCGCTGGAGGCTCAGCTTGAAGCTCGAGTGTTGATGATGTCCACAAATAACATCTTAAGCCCGTCGAACGGAAGGCCGATTATCGTTCCGTCTAAGGATATAGTCTTGGGTATCTATTACTTGACTCTACAGGAGGGTAATCCTGATGAGAAGGACGTGCAGACTTTTGCGGAATTTAGTCATGTGGAGTATGCATTACACGAAGGGATTGTCCACACGTGTTCCAAGATAAAGTATCGGATGCAGAAGGTCACTGAGACCGGTTCTGTGGTGAGTGAAATGGTCGAAACTACGCCAGGAAGGCTGATTCTTTGGCAGATTTTCCCTCAGCATAAAGAGCTAACCTTTGATCTGATAAACCAAGTGCTTACCGTCAAGGAGATTACGTCTATTGTGGATCTTGTATACCGTAGTTGTGGGCAGAAGGAGACAGTTGAATTTTCCGATAAGCTCATGTACCTCGGATTTAAGTACGCGTCGCAGTCCGGGATTTCATTTGGCTGTAAGGATATGATTATTCCTGATACTAAGGCGGCGCATGTTGAAGATGCTAGTGAGAAAATCAGGGAGTTTTCAATACAGTATCAGGATGGTCTGATAACCAAGAGTGAGCGCTATAACAAAGTTGTAGACGAATGGTCTAAGTGTACCGATCTGATAGCTCGGGACATGATGAAGGCGATATCGCTCAGCGACAAGGAAGGGAAGCTGAATTCTATATACATGATGGCAAACTCCGGGGCCAGAGGTTCTGCATCACAGATGAAGCAGCTCGCGGGGATGCGTGGTTTGATGGCGAAGCCCTCAGGTGAGATTATAGAAACGCCGATTATTTCGAACTTTAGGGAAGGTTTGAGCGTATTTGAGTATTTCAATTCGACTCACGGAGCGCGTAAGGGTCTGGCTGACACCGCATTGAAGACGGCAAACTCTGGGTATTTGACGCGTAGGTTGGTTGACGTAGCGCAAGATTGTACTGTCGTTGAACATGACTGCGGCACTAGTGGCGGCATTGTTGCTCGCGCTGTAATAGAAGGCGGTGTTGTAGTGTCGACGCTAGATGGGGTTGTGCTTGGCAGGGTAGCCGCTGTTGATACCTACAATCCTGTTACGGGGGAGTTGCTATTTAGCGCTGGTGAGTTAATTGATGAGAGTAAGGTTGATAGGGTAAGGGTTGCTGGGCTAGATGCAGTGAGGGTTCGCTCTCCGCTAACTTGTGAGTCCAAGAAAGGGATATGTGCTCTGTGTTATGGTAGGGACCTTGCTATGGGTGATTTGGTATCCATAGGTGAAGCGGTTGGGGTTATAGCAGCGCAGTCGGTTGGGGAGCCTGGTACTCAGTTGACCATGAGAACGTTCCACGTAGGTGGTACCGCGATGAGAGGGGTAGAGGTTTCGAATCTTATAGCCCTGATGGACGCGAACGTTAAGTTGCTTAACAGTAACGTGGTGACTGATAGGTACGGCAATCAGATAGTAATGAGTCGGTCGTGCGAAGTTGTCCTACTGGATAGTGTAGGCAATGAGAAAATGCGACACAGTGTTCCCTATGGCGCTAAATTGTACGTAACTGACGGTCAGTCGGTGAACATGATGGAGAAAATCGCCGAGTGGGACCCTTACACTATGCCTATAATAACTGAGAGAACGGGAACCATAAAGTACGTTGACCTCATATATGGGGTATCTATCAATGAGGTGCTTGACGAATCTACGGGGATTTCGAACAGGGTCGTAGTTGACTGGAAGATGCACCTGCAGGGTGCGAATTTGCGGCCTCGTCTCGTGCTGCTGGATGATGATGGCTCAGTTGTGACTTTGTCCAACGATCTAGAGGCAAGCTATTTTGTTCCTATCGGGGCGGTGTTGAATGTCCAAGATGGGCAAAAAGTGCATGCTGGTGATGTGATTACTAGGATACCTAGGGGCTCGATCAAGACTAGGGATATTACGGGTGGTCTTCCAAGAGTTATTGAGCTCTTCGAGGCTCGTAGGCCTAAGGAGCACGCTATTGTGAGTGATGTTGATGGTTATGTTGAGTTTGGTAAGGATTATTACCGGTCGAAAAGGCGTATCTTTATCAGGCCTGTCGATAGTAGCCTGCCAGCTGTCGAGTATCTGGTGCCCAAGGGTAAGCACACTATAGTAAATGAGGGTGACTTCGTCCATAAGGGTGATCTGCTGATGGATGGTGATCCTGATCAGCACGACATATTGAGAGTATTGGGTACTGAGGCTCTTGCCGGGTACATGATAGCTGAGATCCAGCAGGTATACAGATTGCAGGGTGTGAAAATTGACAACAAGCACATAGAGGTTATTCTTCGGCAAATGCTGCAGAAGGTGGAAATTACCGAGCCGGGAGATACTATGTACCTTGTTGGTGAGCATGTTTCCCGTGAAGAGGTTATGCGACTCAACAGGAAGCTTGAAGAAGCTGGCAAGAAGAAGGTCACATATGTGCCTATCTTGCAAGGGATTACCAAGGCGAGTCTTGATACCAACTCTTTTATCTCCGCTGCGTCCTTCCAGGAAACTACTAAAGTACTCACAGAGGCTGCATTTTCGGGGAAGGAGGATTCTCTCTATGGCCTGAAGGAGAATGTGATCGTAGGTAGGTTGATTCCTGCGGGGACAGGGTTCATCATGAACAAGATCAAAAAGCTTTCTATGCTTGATCAGAGCGATTACGCAACTTACTACAACAGTGAGTTGCGCGAGATCATGGGGGATTTAGGAGATTCCTTGATAGAGAGTGGCTGTTTGCCTGGTGGAGATGTGGACGTAGGTGGATCAGTTATAGACTACTAGGTTGTTATGGCGGTTGCGTGCTGCTGTAGTTTGTGCATTCTGGTACTTAGCGTGTGGCCCCAGTGCAAAATGGGGGCTAGCTGCACTGAGTTGTACCTCGTCTAAGAGGATTGTCGCTGATTGCTTGTTTTTTTCCAGATGTGGCTACTCGCATGAGGGGTGTTTATGTGATTAACTCAGAGTGTCTAGGTTGTTGTAGGTGCTTTACCCCTGATAGACGCTAGTGTGGTTCTTGTGTTGCGTAATGGGTATAATTGGCGAATCAGGTGGTTTTTTGTAGTCACCCACGATATGGTTATAGAGAAACTATAACACTGTTCGTTGTTTAGTGTAATTAAATGTGAGCAGATTCTTCCTGTTTTGTAAGTAGTTGTTTACTCACAACCCGAAAACGTTTTTAGTCTGCTTGTGGTACTGTGCTGCAAAATCCCGGTAAGCTGTTGATTGCTTAGCAGCTCATAGACTGCTGTGTGTTCTATGTAGTCAGGTGTTGAGAGAACCAGTGTACGAAGATCGGCTAACTGCGGCTCTTAAATCATTTGCTGTTGCTTTAAAGTTGCGCCCATTTTACGGAAGTTTCTTTGACTGCGGATCTGTCTTTTGCGTATCTACGAGGTTACAAGTTTTTGCACTGGTGCAAAGGTACGCCGATGATGTGGAGTAATTCCATGAAGTATGGTGGCATCTATATGTGCCTTGGTTCCGTACCCATGGTTTTTATTCCATGCATATTCGGGATGATGTTGGTGTAATTCCTTCATTAGCCGGTCACGCGATACTTTTGCTATGATAGATGCTGCTGCTATAGATGTACACAAACTGTCTCCCTTGGTTATAGTTTGAGATGGCCAAGACAGGTCTACGTTTCTAATTCCATCTATAAGTACTAGGTCAACATGTGGAAGCGTGAGCCCAGCTAGAGCCCTTTTCATAGCCATATGGGAGGCAACCAATATGTTGTGTTGCTCTATCTCACTAACGCTTGCGTGGCCTATGTTAAAAACAGAATACTCAGCTAGCAGATCGAAGAGCTCTTCGCGTTTCTTTATAGAAAGCGCTTTTGAGTCTTTAATATCCGTCATAAGTTCTCTGGTGGCGTGTGGGATGTACACGGCAGCCGCAAAAACTGGTCCTGCTAAGGCACCATAGCCCACTTCATCAACCCCAACCACCACTGCATTGTCAGTTTTGCAATGGGCATCTTCTAAGAAAAAACTGGTCCTCACTATCCATCCTGGTTTCTCTATGAGATGATGGCGCAGTAGTAACTCAGATGCAAACTTTAATCTACGAATGTTATGTGGGCATTGTAATAGCGGCAGCAGTATAGGATTTATGAAAAGTGGCATGTTTCCCGACAAATGTGTATGCTTCAGGGTGTGTTTTCTACTCTGATTTGGGCTACATGAGAGACGAGGAAAATAGCGGTCACCTGTGTTGCAATCCTATTTATTAGATGAAAAGGGAATTGAAGTTTTTGCCGAGGCTGTTGGCCATCAGGCTACGGAGATTGATAAGAGGGTTTGTGGGGAGAAGAAAGTGAATGGCACAAACGACGGCGACACGGAGACGACCGCTGATTTTTAACATAAGCGCTGTAGTGTGCATTGAGAATGCATCTGTTTGTTGTATGTCTGGTTTGTCACGCACGGTTTTCGGAGTTACAGACTTCCTTTTTGTCATATTTTGCGTGGTTATATGTTACTGTGCTACGTCGTCTACAACTTCCGTCGGGAATCAGGTCGATGATAATAGCTTCTGTCGCACTTTGTATCAAAGTTTGTCGGATGAGCCCATGCGGGAGGCTTTGGATCCTGAGGCAGTGGAGGTAGGTAGGCTTAAGATATGTGGAGCTTCTCCTAGCTGTAATTCATGTGTAGAAATGCGTCCGGGTGACTGCGGGTACGTGTTTCCCAGTAACGTATTGGTATATCCCAGCAAGAAAAAAGGCTATGAGGAAATTTGTGCCTGCACAGTTTTTGCTTGCAGTCTCCCGTGGGACCCTGTGGGATGGAGCAAAAAATGTATGGAGGAATTGGGATGTTATCAAAAGCCGCTTTTTCGCGGCATAGGCGAATTTCCTGCTGCGCTATGTAGTGGAGATTCTGGTGATTACGTAAAATTCCTGCCGATGGCGTTTTCGCTTCAAAGCTACTTTTCTCCTGGGGTAGTGGCTCGCCTATATGATAAAAGGCACGGGCTTAAAAAAGAGCAGTATGTGTGGCCAAAACATATCAGCGACGAGTACTTGGGAATAGCTTACGAACATCAAGGGAGGCAGTACGGCGGGCAGCCACTAGTGACATCCAGCAGTGTTAGCAACAGTGATCACGCTCAACATTGGAATCCAAAAGATATTGATAAGGGAAAAAATGAATTAAATTTAGATAACGGGGTCACTTTTTACTATTTTGCTTACCGACGTCCCGATTTGTTATGCATTAGGAATTATGGTAAAAACAAAAAACTTCAAGGAGAAAAATTTGTGGAAAGTTGTTTGCCCGTTCCTGGTCTAGATTTGCCTATATGGTACGGGGTTCCACCTGATAATAACGCTATGACGGAAACGTATCTTCTTCGGAACCTGTATAGTACCACAGCATACAGAGAAGCCCTCGACAGAAGCCGAAACGAACGATCACCCGCTGACACCAGCGAGGCAGCGAAACAACAACGCGAAATCGATAGTGCAACCATTAACGCGTTCAATGATAATATGAAACAATCACGAGGCAGAGCGTTAATGGTTGGGCTGAGTATGGATTACAGCTACAGCGGGCGTGGCTTAGACAACAAGGCATACGTAAAACGCGCATGCATAGCGCCGTGTCATGTGGAGTATAAGACAGTTGCTGCTGAAAGTGGGCGTAAGAATCAGGTGTACTTCGAACTTTTTGAGAATCCTGACAAAAGCAAGGTGCTACCTGGCATTTATCCCTCCGTTTCCGGCATAAGGGCTTTCAGGGGTTTTCCCGCACGTGGTGTGAGAAGTGACAAATGGACCATGAAGGTAAAATTTGCTGATTTCAGAGAGGGATGCAGATTGGTTGGCAGCTATCCTTTAGTGGGTAATGTGGAAGGCGGGGATGTAGCTCAATCTGGTGAGCAGAATAGGTGTCTGAGAGTTTTCAATGAGTGGGGTCAAAGTAAGAGCCATTATGCGGGATATGTTGCGTGTGTTGAGAAAAGTGTAATTGCTAGTGATAGGGAATTTGAAGTTTTGCAGCGAACTCAGTGTGAGGCACATGACGGAGACGTGACAGAAAATCTTTGTACGGAAGTGGTGAGGGTGAGAAAGAAACCTAAGATGTTACGTAGGTATATCCTTATTAATAGTGGAGGAGTTGAGAAACGTGTTCGATGTGACGACAGGTATGATATAGATATCCGTACACTTGGGCAGAATGTTTTGAACAAGGCAGAAATCGTCGGCAATATGTTCAAATTTTCCCGTGAATATCTTGGAGTACACAACGCAAACAGTGATCCCTGTGCAAGTTCCGAGTACGACGTGGTATATTTTTACGAAGACGGAGGTTTTTTGACTGATGTTGATTTGCAAAAATGCGGCACTCCTGTAGAGGAATTTTATGCTCCAGGGAAGAGTGTTACCGGTTGCGAGTATAGCTACGTTAGGACTGATGACTACCGTCCTTATCTTGCAAGTGTTCCTAAACGCGGCAGTAACGCGTCTATTACGCCGTTGAGTAGGTATGAGCAGGGGTTATGCGTTGATAATTTTAGCAGTACTTGGTTCGTGCCGTCATACAAGAGTGGAGAGACAGGGGGAGATGCGACTAGTAAAGCCACTACGGGGCTAAATCAGTTCTGTAAGTGGGATGAGTGCAAAATTGGCCCGTATACTGAGGTGCGAAAAGTATACAGATATCCCATTGTTGAGTTCGAGGGCGCTGCGAGTAAGGGAAGGGATGCGAGAGAAATAGATTTTCTGTTCGGAAATGGTGGTTTGGGATGTTCGCTCTACAAAGTGGAAATGTGGGGTGGAGGGCAAGCTGCAGTTTTGGATGAAAAAAGCAACAAAAAAAGATCGGGAAGACCAGGACAGTATGCAATGCTTGTTCTTGATTTTAAAGGGTTGCAAAGCAATTCCAGTACCTACTCTCAACTCAGTGATGTGCAGCTTGAATCCGCGCTAGGTTTGGAGTCGCATAGCGCAATCGTGCATTCATTGGTTATGAGCATAGGAGAAGGGGGGATTGAGGGAAAGGGTGAAGACACGATTTTGTATCTTTGTAGCAGGGGAATAGGTCATCAAAATTCCTCAAGCTTTGGAGAAAAGTGTTATGAAATTGCACGGGCTGTAGGGGGAGGTAGTGACAAAGACAAGCATCGACGCCCACCGCGAGGTAATGCTTTTGTCGCATACTATCGCACTATTATAGGGGATGTTTTGGAAGATGATGTTGGGGCTATTTCCCTTATGGAGAACCACAGCGCGATGTTTACCAAGTTTTCTCTGACGATGAATCTCGAACTTCCCTCAAGAGTGGTACAAGAGAAGCATGGACAGCAGGAAAGAATAAAAAAGATACTGGAAAATAGGCACTACTTCGATGGGCGTAGCCTGCCAGGACAATTTTGTGAGTATAAGGAAAAACGCTCTTCTCCTGTGAAGATATTTGTTCCGGGAATGGGGGGATGTTGGTCAGAGTCCGGTGACCATAGTAAAGCAAAACCCGGGGTAGGAGAAAATGGTGCGGTAATGATAACCTGCGAGCGTTGGGGTGTGTCACAAGCAGAGCATACTAGTGTACGGTAGCAGGTTGTTGGGGCAGAGAAACATGAGATCTTTGTTCCGGCTGTATAGTTGGGTAAACAAGCGCAGAGTTGTTACCCATCGCCTTCTGTTCCAGTAGAGGGAACGATTCTTGCTGTTTTCGTGGACTTTATTGCGGTCAATTTGTAAGAGGTGCTAGAAACTGTAGTACACGGAGTTTCGTTGGTCTGGGGTGCGGTAAAAAATTAAATTGCCAGCATCATACCACGTTGACAAGATTAGCGTTGTTATGTTGTGCATGGAAGCTTGCGCTTCACTACGAACGAGAGAGTAAGTCACGTTTTGCCTCTAGGCAGCTTCTTTGTACCTTTTTATTTTCTTGGTCATGCCTGCGCTTTTATGTATAAGGTTGGGAGCACGCCAAATCTGTATTCGCCTTCCAAAGCGGTCATGGACATTGTTTAGCTCCATGTATCAGTATTTTAAAGAGTTTATGTGCCCCATTTTGCGTTTTGTTCTGGGTTTTTTTCCGTACAACGAGATGCTGTTACGCGCGTCGCCATAGACGTTTTTGCCTAGTTCGTTATTTCCTAGGATATTGGTCATAATGCAGGGAGTCAGCAGATGTACCTCTCGTAGAGGTAATCCACATGCGATTCGCACTAGCTGCTCGAATTGGCTCACATTACAGCAATCTATGCTCCAGTGGCAAGAGTTGTGAGGTCTAGGAGCGATCTCATTCACCATCAATGCGCCTTTGCGCGTTATAAAGAACTCAACTGCCAGTATGCCCAACGTGTCCAAGGACTTTGCTATGGTCAGGGCGATATCCTCAGCCTGCAAAAGTATTTCCTCGGAAATCACAGCTGGCACTTCCGACTTGTGTAGTATTCCTGCTACGTGCAAATTTTGGGCAACCGGAAAAAAAATATGTTCACCATTGCAAGACAGCGCTATAACAACTGAAATTTCCTTTTCTATGGCAACTAGCTTTTCCAACACATATCCTTTGTTCCAACTTATATGCAGCAAGCCTTCAATATCAGCCGCGTTCTGCAGCATGTACTGTCCCCTTCCATCGTATCCAGACTCTGCTGTCTTTAGTATTGCTGGCAAGCCAACCCTCGACGCGGCCTCCTTTAGCTCGACAAAATTGTTTACTACTGCAAACTCTGCAAGTTCTACACCCAGGGCCTTAATATGCTCCTTTTCTCTTATCCTGTTTTGCGCAACATAGAGTGCTTTAGCTCCAGGACAAACAGTAACGGTTTGTTGCAGGAAGTTTACTGAGCTCATGGGTATGTTTTCGAATTCGACAATGACAACGTCAACCATTGCAGCGAACTGTTGGAGTTTTTCTTCATCTACAAAGCTGCCTACTACGGAGTTGTTGGTAACAAACACTGCAGGATCGTCATGATGCTCTGCAAACACACTTGTTCTGAATCCTAGTTTTGCTGCAGCCATTGACAGCATTTTTCCTAGCTGACCTCCACCAAGGACTCCTACTACAACACTGTCATTACTGTCATTGGCTTTGTTCGAACTCGTTACATTGGTGCGCGAAGTGTGCATGTTTATAGAATTGATGTAGAGACGAAAAGTAACTATAATGGATTATAGGGCTAGAGGAAGGGTCCTGCAATTGGGAACTGCCAAGCGTGGTGCCAATTTTGCCCCTTGTGAGTTGGAAGGGAGGTGCTATGACAGTGCTAGATTGTGACGGCGTTACCGGGCTCGTAGATGTTGAGGTGACTCCCAGTTATCTCGAGGAGCACTCGAGGCCGCATGAGAACTGTTACATCTGGCTGTATAGCGTCAGAATAAACAATAAAAGCGGTTCTACCATTCAGCTTTTAAAGCGCAACTGGAAAATCATAGATTCGAAGGGCATAGTAAATGAAGTGAGCGGGTCTGGTGTTGCGGGCCGGCAACCCGTGCTTAAGCCCGGAGCCTTTTTTGAGTATACGAGTGGTACATGCTTGAGCGCGCCATCGGGGGTGATGAATGGGTGGTATCAGTTTGTCGATGAAGACCGTGCACAGGTTTTCTATGTTGATGTGCCTGCTTTTTCTCTGGACAGTCCATACGACAGTTTACGACTTCACTAGATGGAGCCGTGAATTGTGGTGCCTTTTTGGGCACGTGAGTCGCGGGTTTGCCGTCATGTTGCGGCGAAGCACTAGCGCTTGTTCGGAAGGGGGTGTTCAATTCGGAGTGGGACCATTGGCGTTGCAAAGGTCGTACTGCCTTGATAGTAGTTTTCTTGTTTTTGCTGTCGCTGCACAATCCGAGTTTTGTTACTTTGTCGTGTGCAGAAACCGGCTCGGTTATGGTTTTGTTGTGTGTGCAGCGGTACTGGTAAGTCCTATCGTTGTGGGCATTTGCTCTTTGTGCAGGCCTTATACATTAAGCTACCGCCTCCGATGTTTTACTGCTATCCATTCTTCTGTGCTTATAAAATCAGTTATGTATCTAGAGCCATTGTTAGAGGAAAAGGGAAGTCGCAGCTTTTGCACGGTCTATTGGCCATCAGGCTAAGGATGTTGATGGAAAGGTTTGTGCTGATGGAAGGAGAATTGGGGCGCAGACAACGGCGGTGCCGAGGCAACTTCAGATAGTGATTCAGGACGTTGGAGCTGTGTAGATTACGGTAACAGGGAACGGCACAAGGGGTACCGCAAGAAGCCGAACGCGGACAGAGGATTTGTGTAGCGGTTTGGTGATATCAACAAGCATGAGCAAAAACCGTCTGAGACTAACGCCGGGCACAACGAAGAAAACGTAACGGCACGTGGCTGTCTGGGGAACCGCGTCCGGTGATAACACTGCGAACACGGTAGCTCGGGAGCTTTTTTTAAAGCTGGACCGGAGTGAGAAGAACAAGGTAGTTGGCCTACTGTCGAAGACCATTTTCGGGGCTGAAGTGGTGGATTTCAGAGTATTACATCAATTTGTGCCTGTTTTTCTTTTTTGGCCAGCTTTTGTCACTAAGCCTTATTGTTTAATTGTTGTGTTTTTCTCACAGTAGGCATTTTAAATGGTGCATTCTTGGTTGTAGAGTGTGATGTTTAGAACCACAGTGCTTCTGTTTTAGAAGCTATGTCTACAAAGCTACGTGATCGTGGAGGAGCGCGTTATTTTCGGGTTACGGTGCTAGGTAAAAATGCAATCATGTGTTATTAGATGATATACGAGGTACCCTGCATATGAGATGAATGTGGAACAGAAAGCCCAAACTGCTCCCACACGGAAAAAGCCGCAAACCACGTTTATTAAGGCGCCTACTATGTGGACCCACGAAAATGCACAGGCTGTCAGCAAGAGAGAGAGACATATATAATTGTGCGTTTTTTGTGGGATCAGATTCTGGTGATAGCCTACCCTGGCCAGGTAGATTAGCTTCCCGAAAAACCAGTTTACGACCCCACCGAAAGCAGCGCCAAGAGAGCTAATAGCTATAGAAATGTTAGCTTCATACCCCCCAAAGCAACACATCACATTGAACACAGTCAGCCTGCTTATCGGTAACACAACAGATGCCACAAAGCTGTCCACAAACAGCAGTAAGTACACTTCTACAACATGAGACACGTGCACGATTCGCTCCTCGAAAATAAAGGGAAGAGTGGGACCGGTGCGATTCGAACGCACGACCCTCAGATTAGGAATCTAATGCTCTATCCTCTGAGCTACGGTCCCAAAAACGCAAACCCCTTCCGTGCTTACACTCTACACAATCTTCCAATATTGGACAACTAACATTTTATGTCATCCCACAGCGTCATTACGTTCCGTTCCTAGGGTGTGCGGTATCACTGTGACAGGTGCATATGACGCAGGAGCCATATGGTGATATGTGCATGATTGCATGCCACAACTCTGATCAAATATTTCAATACGTTGCCATATGATCACACTGGTTCAGAGTATGCGAATTTTGCAACAGTATAAAGATTATGCGTAACTTGGAAGTGAGTAATGGTTTAAAGCTGCAGAGCTAAACCTGAGGTTGCGGTTACATGTGTCGTAAGTTCAGCTAACGGCAACGCTTGCTTTTTTTGGCAAGCTCCCCAAGCTTAAATGGCGCCAGCTTTTTGTACGTAAGCCAACTCAAAGTAAACAACCATGCGGGCCGTACACAGCCTTGGTTAAATAAGCAATAAATGTCCAGTTAAGCAGGCTGAGCGCTGCCGTCTAACACCCCACAGCTTTTTAGTATGTTGCATAGCCTGTGGATATCTATCAGCTTGTGAGCAGCGGTAAATATGAACTTAAGCCTGGGGGTGGGGACCGAAGGCGGACATATCGCTGTTACCAGAATTCCGTTGTCTGCAAGTGTTTTTTCGGCATTTATGGCACTGCGCGAGTCTCGCATAATTAAAGGAACAATGTGACTCTTTGGTGGGGGAAGCTCAAGCATTTGGCAGAACTCTTTGGCCAGTCTCAGAGGCACTCCCGCATAAGACGTATATATATCCAGGGCGGCGTTAGCAGCTGCAATTAACGCAGGGGGGAGGGCAGTCGTGTATATGAAGCTTCTCGCCTTGTTCAATAGATATTCTATAGTTGTTCTTGGGGCGCAAATGTACCCCCCTAGTGCTCCAGCGGCTTTTGACAGGGTACCCATGTATAGATCCGGTTTGGATGTGCCAAGAATGCCGAACCCATGAGCAGTATCAATGGCTATCCAGGTGTCATGTTCTCTTGCCAATTTTACCAGATCGTCAACTGGGGCCAAGTCTCCGTCCAAGCTGCACACATTTTCTGTTAATATCAAACAGTGCTTGTACTTATGCCGGTGTTCTTTCAACAGTACTTTGCAGTCTTCTATATCATTGTGAGCAAATACGTGAAGCTTGGCTCCAGACAGTTTCACTCCATCTACAGCTGCGGCATGAATGAGCTGATCTGCCAACACCATGCAACTTTCATCTACTAGTGCGGATATGCTGCCAATATTTGCTAAATATCCACTGCTGAAGACAAGAGCTGCCTCTGTTTGGTAAATTTTTGCAATTTTTGTCTCAAGTTCTTCGTAGATAGGGTGATTACCTGTTGCGAGCCTAGATGCCCGTGCTCCGACTCCATATGCATTTATAGCGTCAATTGCTGCCTGTTTTACAGTTTCATGCGCTGCCAATCCGATATAGTCACTGCAAGAGAAAGAAGTTAACTCTTCTCCAGTATCTGTTTGTATCTTGCGACCTTCAGGAGAAGATGTATTCAGTATGCTTTTCTTGAGCTTCTTGAGCAGACCCTCACTTTCCAGAAGGTTCAGCTTGCCCTTCAGTACGCTCTCTAACACGAAGACACCATGTACGACTCAAACACCAGATGCTAAACGAGATCAGTATTATACAAGTTATGACACGTTATGCCAGTTATGAGAACGACACTTTGTGTCGTTTCTTTTTGCAGCGGTGCGAAGTACATGAAACGGTACACGGTATTTCTGTAACAAACAGCGCCAACATGGCGGGTTTAGACGTCAGTTTTCGTAGTTAGATAGCTATCTGTACTGTTAGTTTCTGAGCTCGGACTCACGTTGGTAATTTCCACGATAGCTACCTTGTCTTCATGGCGGAAAGTTTCGAGCAAAAAGACTCTTGCTATAATGCCTGCTAGTGCCACGCCCACTATCAAAATGTATCCGTGCATATGTTACTGTTGATTAGAAACTACCCAACAAAATAGTACATTGTGTGGTAAATGCTAGAATTATTAGCGCACTGTTGTATCATGAGCTGGGCTTATATTGGTATTTATATGGGCAAACTCTGGATATGTGCTGTGCATATGCTGTTTTGGGTGGCCCTTTCTGGGCGTTTTGACCAGTTTTTCCTATCTTCCGGGGCCGTTTGTTCAGTGCTGGTGGTGGTTTTGCGCAACAGATTAGATGCTGCAGTTCCAAAGGATAACTACAGCGCGCATCCGTGCTTTCAGAGTAGTCGCCCACTGGTGGTGGCCAAGAAACTGTTGCAGTATTGTTGTTGGCTGGGGTGGCAAATTATCCTGTCTGCTTGGTTTGTAACAAAGGCGGGTTTCCGGTCCAAAACACTGTGTTCGCCGGTTATAACCACAATGTCTGTCCCTCATAACAATGGGTTGGAATTATTTATGCTTACTAACTCAGTGACAGCAACGCCCGGGACTGTGGGAATGACGTCGATGCCAGATGGTAGGGTCAGGGTTCTGGCGCTCGATAGAAGTTTACTCGGTGGAGTGCTGGAGATCAGTGGCAAGATTCGTAGAATTTTTCACTCTTAAGCTCAACCAAGTGACAGCAGCCTCTTGTTGGCATCATCTTATGCGTGTTTGAGAATGCGGATTTTGTGTGCGTATAATACCCTTTGTGTCAAAAGGGCTGTTTTGCTTGCAATGCGGAAAACCATTGTTCTTATTTACAACAGATTCGCTGGAGAGATGCAGAATTTCTGCTGTTTGCTGGAAAGCGTTAAATCTATGACTGCTGTTGCACAGCTACGACTCTACTGGCGTGGTTTTCTTGTTGTTGGTAGCATAGCGCGCGGCATGTTTTGTGGTTCTTAGGTAAATTTGCAGAATTCCCTTCATGGTTAGCGATCTATCGACAGCGTGAACCTGTTCCATTCCCTGGAGCAAATGAGAGCTCCCTCCTGTGGCAACTACATGCAGTGGTTTATTTTCTTCTTCCAGGATTTTTTTTATCAGGCCCTCAACCATTGACACATAACCCCAATATATTCCAGATTCTACGGAGGGCACTGTAGAATTGCAGACCACGCCGGTAAGCTTGCGTGCGCACACCTGCGGCAGTAAGGCAGCGGTAAAGCTTTTAGTGATGCACGACATTCCGGGAGCTATAACCTGCCCATGGACTGCCCCGTCGCTGCGCATAAGGTTGAACACAGTCGCTGTACCCATGTCTATAACCAACAAGTCTTTATTGGGCCACAACATACGTGCGGCGACGAGATCAGAAATACGGTCAGCTCCTATAATCTCCTGTGCAAGGCAGATGCGAATCCCAAATAAGCCTGCAGAGGTAGAAGAAATAAACACTGGTTCTATTGAAAAAAAATCCTCAAAAAGCTCTCGCACTTTTTGATCAATTATGGGTACCACGCTAGATATTGCGGCACCTGTCAGGCTACTTATATCGATGCCAGATTTGTGAGCTAAAGTGGCTATAATGGCATAAAGCTCCGAAGCTGTGCGTGAAGTACAAGAAGAAATCGCCCAACTCGATAAAAACCGTTCCTGACGGTAAATCGCGAACTTTATATTGGTATTTCCGATATCAACTATGGCTATCATTTCATTAATTTATTGGACATCCACCCCCACAGCCTGCTCAACCTTGGTGAACCCATCGCGAGTCAAAAGTTCGGCTAGCTCTGTGTTTATTCGGTCAACTACGCCAAATCCTTCATAGACCAAAGCGGTGTATAGCTGTACTAGAGAGGCCCCAGCCCTGATTTTTTCCAGCGCTTGAGCTCCGCTGCTTACTCCTCCACAGCCTATTAGCACTACTTTTCCTCTGGTAAGAGAGTATACGTCGGCGAGTACTCTGGTAGATAAGCTAAACAGTGGCTGCCCGCTCAGTCCTCCACTTTTGGCGGGGGCCGCAGTTTTTAGAAGCTTGAAGTTTGTTGTGGTATTACTAACTATAATGCCATTTATCCTGTGCTTGAGCACTTCGTCTACGATGTCTTGTAACATTTCATCCGGAAGATCCGGGTCCATCTTTAAGAGCACTGGGACAGACTCTGCCTGATCTACAGCGCGCCTTGCGCTGGCAACCGAAGACAGAATTTCGCATAACGACTCTCTCCGTTGTAGAACGCGCAGTCCCGCGGTATTTGGCGACGACAGGTTAATTGTTATGTAGCTCGACAGCCCATAAACATCTCTAACCATGCCTGCGTATTCGGCAGCGGGGTCGGTGCAATCCTTATTCATGCCGACATTTATACCAAATACCAGGTTATTCAGGTCCTTGGAATCTATCTTCTTCAGTAGGTGCTTCAAGCCCTTGTTGTTAAAGCCAAGGCGGTTCACGATCGCTTTTTGTGCAGGTATGCGAAAAATACGAGAGCCACTGTTACCCGTTTGCGGCTTTCTTGTCACAGTTCCAACTTCTGAGAAACCGAATCCCAAAGACATGACTGACTTTATGACTTCGGCATTTTTATCAAATCCCGCGGCAAGGCCCACTGGAGTTCTTACCCTAAAGTTTAGTGGCTGAGTGCACAAACACTCTGGCATCTTCCGCCTGCTGGAGGAATAAATACCTTGCTTTAAAACGAAAATAGCCAGCCTATGAGCTATTTCAGGTGGTATGAGAAACGACGGATTGCTAAATACTGAAAACGACATCAATTTTCCCTAACCGGACTCCAAGGAATATAGCATACCTCTCACTAAAATACCAAAACCGCGCTGCCACGCTGCACGAATATTATTGTCACACGGTAACAATTGAAAGTATTTCTCATCATGAATGATAAAACCAGGACGAGCCTTCCCACCGCACTTTGCGGTAGCGTGATAAGTGCTATACTATCGACATAGTTGCAACAACTATTAATACATTCCAGAGAGCATTATGGTATACTGCAGGCTGTGCGGTGTGCTCAGCCTTCTATAGGCGCAAGCTGCTGTTCATCAATAATTGGGTGTGACTGTTTCAGCGGTGAAAGCGTCTTCTGGATACTTTTGTTTATATACTTAAGAGGGTTACATGCGGGTTCTGTCTGTGGAAAATAAACAGGAGTTGGATGTATTAAAAACAGTGTCAAAGCCTGTAGTAGTGGTGGATGATACCACAAAAGGGATTGCGAAGAACTTGGTGCGTGTTGCTGCTAGTGGAAAGACTGTTGGCTTATCAGCTATCCAGCTCGGGTATCCAATAAGGGTGTTTGTGATAAACATGTTCAGTGGCCTTTTTGATGCGGATAAAGACCTTAAGACCATTTCCGGGAGTGACCACATAGACGGCAGAAGCTTGGTATGCATTAATCCTGAGATCATAAGCTTTTCAGGTGAAACTGTGACCCTTTTCGAGGGCTGTCTGTCTGCAGAGACATACGGGATGATAGGCATAAGTAGACCAGGGCACGTTGATCTAAAGTATACTAATCTTGCAGGTGGGGAATGTGTAGTTCGCACGTACGGCTGGCTCGCTAGATGTGTACAGCATGAAATGGACCATCTGAACGGGGTTCTCCTAGCCAACGTTGTCGATAATATTAAAAACCATCTGGAGCATAGCGTTTCTGAAGAAGACTATAGCTCTGTTCATATACTTTTGCTGGACAATAAACGGATGGACTCCAACTAGCACTTGGCATCCATGAAACACGCTTTACCAGTTGTCGTTGGTGCTAGTTGGGGATCGCTAGAAGGTGTTGGAGGTATGTGTTTCTTCTTGTGGCTAACGCAGGTTGGAAAGTCATTACGGTGCTTAATGCTGTGCATCTATCAAATTCAGCACTGAACCTTCCTCAGAAGCACAACGCTTATGTAGCCTGGAGTGATGTTTTTGTAATGTGCGCTTGTGTTCTGTTTTCCCTTTGTGAAATTTAGAGCGCTATGAGGAAATTCTGCATCTTGGCTACGGTGTTGCTAATTGGGAACAAATTTGGACATGCGCCCATTATTAGAACCACACGGTGCTACATGTGTTTTATTGCCTAGTTGTAAGTAAGTTTCTACGGCGCGTCAGGCAATCTACCACATATTGTTTAAAGGCAGATCGTGACGTATACCGTTGTGGTAGAAGCTTTGCTATGTGTGCAATATAGTAACGCATTGTTATTGCAGGGAATTGAACAAATAAGTATCCATGAGTGGTCAAGCATCACCATCTGTCGCTAACTTTGTGCTTGTAATCCTTATTGTAGCAGATGGTTCTGTAGCGAAAGGCAGGGTGCTATTTGTTGAGAAAAAATCTTTAGATAGGCTTCAGGAGTATGGTAGGTAGGCTTTTTACGTTCAGGAAACATTGGTGCATGCAGCATAATACGATAAAGTAAGCATGAGGGGTGAGACATCGTGTACCGTGGCGATCTTGCATTCATAAATCTTGTCGCATAGCCAAGAAAATTGTTCTAGTAAATGTGGTTGCGGGCGTCAATAAAGATCCTGGCGCTATGGTGCTGTCCATGGCGATGTGCAGTGCTTGGCAAGTATGAAGTCTTAAAAACAGCTTAGAGAGTTAGAAAAGCCCTTGAAGCTATGATGAGCTCTGGTACTCGAAGTGGCATCGATATTTCTCCTCCGTTTGATACGAGCATGTGATATTTGTGAGGCCCAATTACATAGGGTTCTTTTCATGAAGTTTCCGTTCCTGTTTTAAAGTCAAAAGTAAGCACTATGTGTTGAAGCGTGTATTGCCATCTTTGCAATAGGGGCATGCGCTAGCTGTTTGGTAACGCTGATTTTGTTTTGAGTCAAAATTTGTCAGCGTTTGAACTACTTGCAACCGATGTATCTATTTAGCTCCTTTAAATGTGAATAAAGGCTCAAGGAACATGGGTAGAACAATAATCATTTCCTCTATGATCATTATTTCCGAAAGATGCTGAAAGCAGGTTATCTGCGACGCTTCCCTTTTTATGCAATGGGGCTAACATTCATCCAATTTAGCCTGGTTGTGAACAGGACGCGCTGTTTTCAGACAGTTCCGCAGACCAAGGCCATTTTTTATTCGAGGGGGAATTTTAGTTTTGTTACGGCTACCAGAAGGTCGCTTGAGTTTATGTGTACGTTTCAGTGGCAAGGCCTGTGCTTAGTACCTGGCGGCTATAACGTGTTTGTGCGGAAACATACCCCGTCAAAACTTTGAGAATCTCCATATATTCTATGTGCTTCAAAGCATGAGCCCAAGAAACTGGGTAAACTATTTGCCAGAGTGGATTTATGTGTTAATGCTTCTGTGTTTTGACTATTTTCACGTTTGAGCTCTCGCTTGTGTAGCAGTGTACAGTTATAGAAATTTCTACAGAGACTGCGTTCTGTTGGAATGATGTCACGTATATAACCTCGCTGCCCAGCAGCGAGGCAGGATGAGTAGGCAATGAGCCTACGTGTGGAACTGTACACTGGATAAGTTAGGTTTTCTAGTGCCTCGAACCTATCATCCAAGAACTTGTTATTAGCTCTGGTCAGAATTTTACAGCCCAGTGGTTTGCTGCATGTACTCAATGATCAGCAATATTCTTTCCACCTACAACATTAGAGGAGGACGTATGGAGCCGAATGAAAGAACTCTGCGCGCGTAGGTGCTCACCGCGTTTGAGGGGTGCGACCCTACTCTTCTTGTGTTTTAGCCTGAGAAGTTACGTTGTGCATGTTTGAAATTCTAGAATAAAACACAGGGTTTACCTTAGTGCAACATGAAGATACACAGTTATATCGCTCAGCTACGAACTAGTTTTTCCGTATACTCAGGGGAGTGCCTACAGCATGACAAGAGCGCTCTGTTGCTCGCAATGATACGAGAAATTGTGTGGTCGAACCACGCGTTTTATTGCCTTTCTCTCCTGGAATTACTGGTATGGTGTAGTAGTTATTGCTATAATCAGGTTTCTAGTTTTAGGCATTGACTGTATGACGACAATACTGAATGGCCCTTGCTATTCCTCTGGTTCCGCGGTAGATAGCCTTGTGGTACTTTTGCACGGCAGAGGCGCTAGTGGGGACAACCTTATCTCGATTGCTCCGTATATGTCGAGGCAGGGTCTGGGCAACACGAAATTTGTTGCGCCACATGCTCCAATGCCTTACGGTCCTGCGGGATACACGTGGTTTACTGATAGCCTAAGAGATATGGATGAGAAGACGGCTTTCACCGAGATTATGGAGGCTGTGCAAAAGGTAAATAGGTTTGTGGATTCTCAGCTTGCGATGTTGGACATCAGTGATGATAAGTTGGCGTTTGTGGGCTTTTCACAGGGTGCCATGTTGTCAATGTATTTGGGTTTGAACAGAGAGAAGGAATGTGCTGCGGTTGTAGCTTATTCTGGTGCTGTGCCTTTTCCTGCAGCATTGGAACCCATGATTCGCTCAAGGCCGCCAGTTTGTGTGGTCCATGGCGAGGACGACGATGTTATCCCATTTGAGTATTTTGGGCACACCACTGGCTTTCTTGAGCGCAATAATGTGCGTGTTGATGCTCATGGTCTGAAGGACCTTGATCACAGCATCAGCAATGAAGGTCTGGAAATAGGATTGAAATTTATTAAGGATCGCATAACAAAGTAGTCCGCTATCAGGCGTGTTAGGGTGGTATTTGTAAAAAGCTAACCTAGTGCTGTAAGTCTTTGTGCGTGTGTTGTGTTGAGACATGTGCAAGTGGCCTGGTGGTGTTTTGGCTACATCTGTGTTTGAAATGAAGGTTGCATATTTTGCTGTGTCAACCGCGGCAGGTGCTGTGCGTTTACCTGCAGTAGGGGTCGTCACATGGGCCAGCATGCGTGGATATTGTTTCTGTAGGCACACAGGATATTTTCTAGGCAATGGTTACAAGGATGACTAAGTTTGTAGTTTCAATTGATGGTGGCGGCATCAGAGGGATAGTAGCCACAAAGGTTCTGTGTGAAGTTGAGAAGAGGATACGCAAACCTGTAGGGGAGGTTTTTGACCTTTTTGTTGGTAGTTCTATTGGTGCAATAATTGCAGCCGCGTTAGCTTTAAGGACATCAAAGGGCAAGACTACATATTGCGTAGAAGAAGTTTTGGGGTTTTTCTTCAAGTATGGTCCCTCTATATTTCACAAGTCTCTCATACGCAATATAATCTCTGTTATTTCAGGCTCTAGATTTTCTGCGAGCAATTTCGAGAAGGCGTTAAGGCACATTTTCAAGGATATTACTATGGGGGAGATATCACAGCATTTCTTGGTGCCCAGCTACGATGTAAGAGCACAGAACACAATAATGTTTCGCAACTGGGTTGATGGGCATAAGAGGTTGAAGTTGGTAGATATATTGCGCGCAGCTTCGGCGGCTCCCACAATTTTCACACCCAAGCGCATGACGATAGATGGATCGCGTTGTCTCATGATAGATAGTGCCATTATTGCTAACAATCCGTCGGTTTGTGGGTATGCAGCGATAGACTATTTGTACCCTGGTGAAGAGGTGTATTTTCTGTCTCTAGGGGTAGGTAGCGCGCGTCACGTAGTACGTGAGGTCAAAGATAGTCTGGCCTTTTGGGCTATCAATGCTGCTCCAATTTTTATGGACGCTGGCATGGAGGCTGTGGATTACCAAATGACAAGAATACTGGGAAGTGATAAGTACATACGAGTCACGGGGCCACTGCAGGATGCGAGCTATGACTTTACTGATGCGTCTGAGAGAAATATGCATGCTTTGCAGCTTGACGCTGACAGAATAATAGAGCATGAGTCTGACAAGATAGATAAATTCGTTCAAGCATATCAGAGGGCTAGTGCTGCGGGTTCAAAGTAGCTAGCATTCGCTGGTTTATGTGGCGTTGTCCGAGCAAGAGAAGTGGTGCTGCCTTCAAGATAAGGAGGTGTCATGCCTAAGGTTGTTACTATCATAAAGGTGCGCGATGGAAAAGTCCGGTGATGACCCCATTGAAATATTCAGCTCGTGGTATTCCGATGTGCTGAATTCTGGTGGTGTTAGAGAACCTTCAGCCATGGTTCTTGCCACATGTGACTTGGAAAATCGTCCATCTGCCAGGATAGTCTTGCTCAAGAAGCATAGTCAGCAAGGTTTTGAATTTTACACAAATCTTTGTAGCAGGAAAGGGCGTGAAATTGCGGTAAATCGGCAAGTGGCACTGGTTTTTGATTGGCAAGTTGTCCATAAGCAGGTGCGTGTTGAAGGTGTTGCCGAATTTATGGATGGGAAAGAGTCAGATGCTTATCATGCATCGCGATCACGTGAGAGCCAACTTAGTGGATTGTGTTCCAGGCAATCTGCAATTTTACTCGACAAGGGGGAACTGTTGAAAGAAATAGAGCTCGCAAGTCAGAAATTTGCCGGCAAAGAAATTCCTAGACCCGAATACTGGGGCGGAATACGAGTTGTGCCTCAGACTATAGAACTGTGGTCGGAAGGGTTGCATAGATTACATAACAGAAAGCAGTACAAAAGAAATCCCAGCGGCCAATGGGAATGTGTTGAACTGTATCCGTAGTGTAAGTGCTTTGCACGACAACTTAATGCGCATGTGAAATTAGCTCTGCCATAGGAATTTAGGAATGCAAGTGGTACTGCAGGAATAATGGGGTGCAACGCCATGTTTGGTCGAGCACGCGTTACTAGTTTTCACTATTGGACTGCAAAGCATTTAAGGAATGAGATCGGCAGGCATTTACGGCCTCGGAATGTGTTGAACTGTATCTATAGTGCCCAACAGCTGCTATCCAATAGTGGGGTGTTTATGTGAGATTAGTTATTCCATTTAGGGTTAGGTTGCATTGCAGTGATAATGTAGTGAAATTATCACATTTGGCCGGGTGCGTGCGACTTTGTTTTCATTTTTGTGCTACGAAACATTTATGTCATTTACATATTACGATTAACGTGGGGTCTTTGGTCATAGGGAATTCGTTGAACTGCATTTGCGGCACTAGCGCTTTGCACAATAACGGAATGCACATGTGAAATTAGTTGTACTACAGGAATGCAAGTGGTATCGCGGAAATAATGCAGTGAAAGTGCCACGTTTGGTAGCGCGCTCGTTACTTGATTTTCACTTTTGTGCTGCGAAACACTTGTGTCGTTTTCATATTGCGGTTGGCTGCTGTTTTCCGATCATCAGAGGTGTGCAGGCTAATGCAATAGCGCGAATTTTTACCGCAGGGAATTACACGATATCGTTATATTTATGTTGTGAGATGAAGAGTGTTTAACGATCATGCGCCAGCATTAGTTACGATCGGAGATATTGCAACACATTGTGTTGCTGGCAACAGTGTACTTTATAACTAGTTTGGGGGACTACGGGCATTAGTCGAGTGCTCGTGCGGCGTTGCAGCACTGGTGTTATTTCGGGAGAACTATAGACAGTTTACAATGCAATACTCCTGGCCAGTGAGGTACATTGCCGGCATTTTACCTACTTAAGGGCATTGCTCCTGAGCGTGTGTTAGGGTCCATTTGTCAGGTATCAGCAAAATACAGGTTACTTGATAGAGCATGGGAGGATTCCGTACCACAGCGAATATTTTTACAGTGCGCATAGCTGTTTTTTTTATTCACGCTCACATAGCAAGATACCAGGTGACATTGCTGAGCATAGGGCATGGAAACGTTAGCGAGTCATGCGTATAGAAGAGCGCAGATAAGTGAGGATTTATTTAACGCCACATGCAATTTTATAAGATGTGGCTACAACACAACAAATCGGTACGTTATGAGCCGTAAGTTAGGTAACTGTATCGTCGAAAACAGTACAAACTGAGGTGGATTTTAGAGGGTAGTGCGTATAGTAGGGCAGGCCAGTGGGAATTTGTACGTTGTGGTGATCGTATGTAATTGATACGATGCAGTTTCAGCGCAGACCGGGATGGCATGAGCCATTCATTGGGTGGTCGTCTTGTCGCAGGCAGCACAAATACTTGTAGTGCAGAAATTTTGAGATTTGTGGGTTACCTACAGCATTTTTTCTGTGAAGAACAGGCACTAATGAGATCCAGCTAGTGCTAGTTTCTGTTGATGAGAAGGGGCGCCGCATTACATTTACATATGGATGAGAAAACCAGCATAGCCACCGTCAACAGAAACGCCATTCCCTGCGGGGTTCTTCCGCCCCAGTCTACTGCACTGGTATATTAATTACATTTTTATTGTGCTGAGCCATCGTTTGTTGGTCGCAAAGAAAGCATACGTTGCATTGAAGAGAGCTGCAGAGCAGTGCTAAGTCTGGTTTATATGGCGCTAGAGGCTCTCAATGCGAACGTCGCAATATGTGATTACGTTCTGGTGATTATCAATGGTCCTGCTGTACCGCAAACAGTTTTATGTTTATTGACAGAAAACATATGTTGCATTTTATGGGTCCAAAAAGTGGCATCAAATGTGATTTACATAGTGCTAGTGGCTATCAGTGTTAACAGCGCACTACGAGTTTCTTCCGTTCCAGAGGTTATTAGCGGTCCTGTTGTGTGTTGATAGCAAAGAAAACGTAGGTTGGTTCTATATTATGGGGCTGAAGGGTGGCACTAAATGTAGTTGCATAGTGGCCAATATCTATTACGGGGAACGCAGCATTATGTATTGGTGGATTATAGTGTCATTTTGTTACGAACTGTTGTTTATCGTGGGAAAACGCCGGTTGTGTTCTATAGAGCCGCATTGCTGCCTCAGCAAATGTGACAGTTGTTGAAGGGGATGACACGGGATTTTTTTCCTGTACTGGTGGATCAATTACGTTTCCGTCTGAGCTATCGTGTTGATCGTAAAGAAACACAGATTGTATTTTATTGGTTGAAGAGTCGCTATGACTTGTTTGAGAGCACTGCACTGCGCTTTGTTTCCAAGGTTTGAGGACACTAATGTGATGCGCAGTTTTTGCAAGGTGAGGCTGTGCTGCTATAGCGTGAAGGCAATTCCCGGATGCGTGGCAGCATGTTGCACTATTAACATTCTTTCGCACATATCCGTGCTCTCCGGCGTGCAGAGCCTTTTTAGGCACCATACCCAAAGGCACAAACCCTATTGTGACTATGCGTAAGGCGCGGTCATTGCTGGTATGTTTAAGTCTAGGAAAGTGTCTCTGCTGGCGTGAGTAATGAAAGGGCTATGGAGTGTACTGTATTGAATTCTTCTTCTAAAATTTTGTTCAGCAGCTTATGCCGGTTCAGTCTGCTCATTCCGTCAAAGTGGCTAGATACCACGGTAACCTTAAGATGGGACACTAGATAATTTGCGCTTGCCAGGTGTGTGGCGTGGTGTGCGGATTCATTAGAAATTTTTATATTAGCTTCTCCAAGATGTGAAATGACCTTTTCCTCTATAACGGCTGCAAGCCGCGTGTAGGTAACATGTTTCTTATCAGCGAGATCTGGAGCTGAAGTATGGGCAGAGTTGTTATTGGTGATCGCGAATTTTGATCTTTCATCCGAGTGCATGGTTATATTTGCAAAAGTTCCACATAGATTCTATTCCCATAAGCATATAGTGTCCACTCCTGGGGAATTTTTGCGCAGTGATCGGTGAGTGAGTCTCTGCAGTTTTCTTGGGATTGGGTGTGGATGTTGAGTAACCTTGTGGATGATTGCTCCAGTGATTCGAGTCTGTATAATGTCAGGGGGAAACTGTATTTGGGCCGTGCAAGGTGGATGAAATTTTTATTCATCTGAGAACACATAGCGACTACTCCCTTCTGGAAGGGATGATCAAGATCGAATCGTTGGTGTCAATGTGTGTTGAGCAAAAGATGCCCGCTATTGCCCTTACGGATTCGGGTAATCTGTTTGGTTCATTGGAGTTTGCCGACCGTGCCGCATCTGCTGGTGTGCAGCCTATTATAGGATGTAATGTCATGGTTGAGAATGAAGGAGAAAATCTAGGCGACATAGGTCTGTTAGTCAGGAACCAAGAGGGTTTTGTAAATCTTACGGCGCTCATCAGTGACGGGTTCAGAGACAATCAGATCGAGAAGACCAACAGGGTCAACATTAATAGGTTACTTGAGCTACGCGAAGGACTGATCATCATTACTGGGGGTCATGATGATATTCTGGCAAGAATTCTGCTAAATAAAGCCGGAAATCCTGCAGTGTTGAATTCTATAATCCAGGCTTTTCGCAACAACATCTTTGTGGAAATACAGCGACATGGGTTGGGTGCGCAAAAGGAAGTAGAGGGTCTTCTGCTTAGATTTGCGTATTCCAATGATCTTCCGCTTTTGGCTACCAACGACGTTTTTTTCGCCAATAAGAGTGATTTCCAGGCGCATGATGTGTTGTCATGCATCTCTAGCGGATCATACGTGGTGCAGGAGGACAGGCACAGACTTACTCCCGAGCATTATTTTAAGACAGCCCGCGAGATGTATGAACTGTTCGCTGATATCCCCGAAGCGGTGCGCAACACTGTTATATTGGCCCAGAGGTGTTCGTTTATTCAAGAAGTAAAAAAGCCTCAGCTGCCGCACTATCCATGCTCAGAAGGAAGAACTGAGGCTGAAGAGCTTACGGAGCTTGCTTTCCAGGGCCTTGAAGAAAGGTTGCAGGCGAAAGGGCTTGCGGGGAATAGCGAACAGAAAGTGACTTATACCGACAGACTGCAATACGAGTTGGGAGTTGTTATATCTATGGACTACTCGGGATACTTCCTGATAGTTGCAGACTTCATTAGGTGGAGTAAAAAGAACAACATCATGGTTGGTCCAGGGCGTGGTTCGGGTGCTGGATCATTAATATCCTGGACTCTGGGCATCACAGATCTTGATCCGATAGAATTTGGCCTAATATTCGAAAGGTTTTTGAATCCTGCTCGGGTCTCAATGCCAGACTTTGACATAGACTTTTGCCAGGAAAAAAGAGACAAGGTTATAGAATATGTTCAAGCGAAATATGGGTATGTTGCTCATATAATCACGTTTGGTAAATTGCAAGCGCGTGCGGTTTTACGTGATGTTGGACGGGTAATGCAGATTCCGTATGCCCACATCGACAAGATATGTAAGATGATCCCGCATGACCCCATCAGCCCGGTTACGCTCTCAGAAGCAATAGAAATGGATCAAAACCTCAGGGCGGAGCAGGAGAACGACGAAGCAGTAGCAAAGTTGATAGAAATCGCGCTGAAGCTGGAAGGCCTCTATCGGCATGCCTCAGTTCATGCTGCAGGTATAGTAATCTGTGATAAGCCGCTGGAGAATTTTGTCCCACTGTACTATGAAAAGTCGTGTGCCCTTCCCATCACCCAGTATAACATGAAATATGTGGAGAGGGCCGGGCTGGTGAAGTTTGACTTCCTAGGTCTGCGTACGCTAACAGTTATCGACCAGATTTGTGCCCTGATAAAACAACGCGGTGGCCAAATAGAGCTTTCAAGCGTGCCTCTGGACGATAGAAAGACGTATGAGATGCTATCTGCGGGTGATTCAGTGGGTGTCTTCCAGCTGGAAAGTGCGGGAATGCGGGAGGCCATTTGTAAGCTGAGGCCTGACAGCATTCAGGATATTATTGCGCTTATATCTTTGTATCGCCCTGGTCCCATGAACAATATTGCCGTGTACATAGCGAGAAAGCATGGGCTCGAGGAGCCGGATTATATCCATCCCATGTTGGAGTGTGTTCTCAAGGAGACTTTTGGTGTTGTTATATACCAAGAGCAGGTTATGGAAATAGCCAGGATTCTTGCTGGTTACAGCTTGGGAGCCGCAGATCTCCTAAGAAGGGCTATGGGAAAAAAAATCAAGGAGGAAATGGACAGGCAGCGACAAGACTTCGTCGATGGTGCCGTCAATAATGGCATTGAAAAAAGCAAGGCAAGCCACATTTTTGATCTGGTGGCCAAGTTTGCTGGATACGGTTTTAACAAGTCGCACGCGGCGGCATATGCGTTGATCAGCTTTCAAACCGCTTACTTGAGGGCAAACTTTACCAAAGAATTTTTCACAGCCTCGATGAACCTTGATATCGATGATAAAGACAAATTAGGACTGCTTTGCATGCAGGCAAAGTTATGTGGGATAGAGGTGGTTCCGCCAGATATTAACTTGTCGTCTGCTGAGTTTACGATTGTTGGCGACACTATCAGGTTTGGGCTTGGAGCACTGAAGAACGTTGGGCTCGCTACAGCTCAGGAGATTATTCCGGAAAATGGTGAGAGGTACAGTGATATATGGGAGTTCATCAGCAAGATCAGGGTGAAGTCTCCGATGAAAAGGACAATGGAAAGCCTTATAAGATCAGGGGCGCTTGACAGTATACACCCTAACAGGAGGCAGCTTCTGGTTTCGGTAAACACAATACTGAATATGCTGGAAAATAAGAAGATCAGTAATGATGCAAACCAGTACAGCTTATTTGGAGAGACTGAGGAAAGTAAACTTGAAGAAGTTGAGGACTGGAACGAAGATGAAAAAGTAGAGAATGAATTTTCTGTTTTAGGGTTCTACCTCAAGTACCATCCCATGAGCAAGTACCAAAAACTTCTCAGTAAGTTAGGTGTCAAGTTTGTGAGTCACAGTCAGGAGAGCCAAACCTCGGGAGTTACTAAGTGCGCGGGAGTCATTTTCAATGTGAAGATGCGCTCGGTCAATCGTGAGAGATTTGCCATAGTTAGGGTGTCAGACCCCAATGGCATGAATGACGTGGCATTTTACAATAGCAAAACCATAGAGGATAACAGGGATCTCTTCTTCAGCGGCTCTTTTGTACTAATAGATATGGATTATAACGTCAATAAGTCTCGACTGATCGGCAGGGGGATATGCAATTTTAACGAGGGGTTGGCAGCAATGGTACGGAGGGTAAAGAGCATTGCTATCCATCTGGGACGCAACGAGCCTGTTGTTCCAGCATTACAGGAGATACTAATCCAGAAATCAAGGGGTGGTACTGAGGTTTATTTGGAGCTGATATCTGCTGGAAAACTCGTCCTAATTAGGCTTCCAGGGGTATTTTTGATGACTCCAGAGGTGTTAGCGAAGATTTTTAACATTGAGGGGGTTGTGGATGTCACTATAAATCACCGTGGATATGTATAGTGCCATTGTAACGAGTGTATACACTGTGTATTGGTAAGGTTGGAGGATGATCGGTTTGCGTTTGTTTTATAGTGGGGTGAGTTTGCCGTAGTTCGCTTCTGTAGGATTATTGAGGTACAGGGCGTTTATTTGTGAATTGGTTGCATGTTCTTGAGAGTAGTTAAAAGTTTGCATTGGTCAGGGTATTTTGGTGAAGTGCTATACCTGTAGATTTGTGGCTGCGGACGAAGAAAGTAGCGGCTATTTACTGAGTGGCAAGGCGAGTCTGCCGGGGTGTGTCCACGCCACGTGTGTTGCAATGGTAATAGCTGCGCAGTCTGTGGGTACGTCTTACATATACGGTGCGCCGCAAAACTCCGATGTTTATGGGGCCATGTCGGCATTGAGGTCACTAGGAATTAAAATTAACGATACCGGTGAAAGCATAACAATAGAAGGAGTGGGTGTTGGGGGGTTTACTGCGGCCAAGAATGAGGTATGTGTGGGAAATTCCACATATGTGTCGTGTGTGATATTGGGTACCCTGGTTACGCACTCATTTACTTCATTCATTTTTAATAAGGAAAATGAATGCAACGAAGTTCGAGGCCCAAGCCTTTTGGAGGCTGACATAAATGAACTAATAGAAATATTCGCCCCAGTTGGGGCAAAATTTTTGCACAACAACCTCTTTCCATTGGTGGTAACTGGCGTTGAAGACATTGCTCCCCTTGCTGAGCGCAGGGTAATTTCTTCACATTTTGTCAAATCTTCACTGCTTCTGGCCTGTATGAATATTGCTGGGCAGAGTCGTATCAATGCCCACGGAGCATTGCCCGCTTATACAGAATGGCTACTGAAGCATTATGGGGCTGATGTGCAGGTAAGCCTACAGTGTGAGGTGGATGAGATTGCCATTTGCGGTCAGAAAGAGCTGTTTGCCACAGATGTGCGAATATTTCCATCTCGTACGCACGTACTGGCTGTTGTGACCGCAGCATTGCTGTCTCGTGGTGCATCAGTGGTTATTCCAAGAGTGTTAGTCGACAAGGGGATGAGGGTAGTTCTGGATATATTAGTCAGAATGGGAGGAGATATATCCGTTTCAGAGAGTTTGGACGGATTACATAGATTAGAAGTTGCTGCTAGCGAGATGTTTGGAGTGGAAATTACCAGTGTCGAACTGCGATTTGTACTTGAAGCATTGCCTGTTCTGTGTATTATCTGTGCATATTCCGAAGGGATCACAAGGATTTTTGGTGCGTCCGAATTGCCTGCAGGTCTTAGGAAGAGTCTGGAAATAGTGGTCCGTGGCCTAACGCAATGTGGCATAGCAGCGACGATGTCTTCCGATTTATTGGAAATACGAGGGTGTGGCGGTGAAATGCTGGGGGGTATTGAGGTAGATGCATCCAATGACGAGCGTGCTACCGACGCATTTCTCCTACTATGCCTCATTTCTAGCGCTCCGATATATATTCAAGGACTTGACTACAAAGCAGCTGTATGTTTTGCGCAGATTCTGAACAGTCTTAATAAGGGAAGAGGTAACTTTGTGCTGGAGAGCATTCGGGGTTCATTTTAGGACGTGTTAAAAAATAAGAGAAAAACTATTGACACAGTGGGCGCTTTGGGGAATACTCCTAGCCATAGGGTCTGGTTGGCCCTGATGTTTGATAAGTTCGGTGATGAGAATTTAGAGTAGAAATAAAGGCGGCGGTGCATAAGGCTAATTATTTTTTAGTGCACTAAAGCTTAGATTTTGTTTTTGGTTTTTGCATGAGTCCAGATCATATTAAGCTTTTGTGATTTTAATCAAACTTGAGAGTTTGATCCTGGCTCAGAACGAACGCTGGCGGCAAGCTTAACACATGCAAGTCGAACGGATTTTTGTCGTAGCTTGCTATGATAAAAATTAGTGGCAGACGGGTGAGTAATGCATAGGAATCTACCTAGTAGTATGGGATAGCCACTAGAAATGGTGGGTAATACTGTATAATCCCTGCGGGGGAAAGATTTATCGCTATTAGATGAGCCTATGTTAGATTAGCTAGTTGGTAGGGTAAAGGCCTACCAAGGCAGTGATCTATAGCTGGTCTGAGAGGATGATCAGCCACACTGGAACTGAGATACGGTCCAGACTCCTACGGGAGGCAGCAGTGGGGAATATTGGACAATGGGCGCAAGCCTGATCCAGCTATGCCGCGTGAGTGAGGAAGGCCTTAGGGTTGTAAAACTCTTTCAGTGGGGAAGATAATGACGGTACCCACAGAAGAAGTCCCGGCAAACTCCGTGCCAGCAGCCGCGGTAATACGGAGGGGGCAAGCGTTGTTCGGAATTATTGGGCGTAAAGGGCATGTAGGCGGTTCGGTAAGTTAAAGGTGAAATGCCAGGGCTTAACCCTGGAGCTGCTTTTAATACTGCCAGACTCGAGTCCGGGAGAGGATAGCGGAATTCCTAGTGTAGAGGTGAAATTCGTAGATATTAGGAGGAACACCAGTGGCGAAGGCGGCTATCTGGTCCGGTACTGACGCTGAGGTGCGAAAGCGTGGGGAGCAAACAGGATTAGATACCCTGGTAGTCCACGCTGTAAACGATGAGTGCTGAATGTGGGGACGTTTTGTCTCTGTGTTGTAGCTAACGCGTTAAGCACTCCGCCTGGGGACTACGGTCGCAAGACTAAAACTCAAAGGAATTGACGGGGACCCGCACAAGCGGTGGAGCATGTGGTTTAATTCGATGCAACGCGAAGAACCTTACCACTTCTTGACATGGAGATTAGATCCTTCTTAACGGAAGGGCGCAGTTCGGCTGGATCTCGCACAGGTGCTGCATGGCTGTCGTCAGCTCGTGTCGTGAGATGTTGGGTTAAGTCCCGCAACGAGCGTAACCCTCATCCTTAGTTGCCAGCGGGTTAAGCCGGGCACTTTAAGGAGACTGCCAGTGGTAAACTGGAGGAAGGTGGGGATGATGTCAAGTCAGCACGGCCCTTATGGGGTGGGCTACACACGTGCTACAATGGTGACTACAATAGGTTGCAATGTCGCAAGGCTGAGCTAATCCGTAAAAGTCATCTCAGTTCGGATTGTCCTCTGCAACTCGAGGGCATGAAGTCGGAATCGCTAGTAATCGTGGATCAGCATGCCACGGTGAATACGTTCTCGGGTCTTGTACACACTGCCCGTCACGCCATGGGAATTGGCTTAACTCGAAGCTGGTGCGCCAACCGCAAGGAGGCAGCCATTTAAGGTTGGGTCAGTGACTAGGGTGAAGTCGTAACAAGGTAGCTGTAGGTGAACCTGCGGCTGGATTACCTCCTTTAGGCTTTTTGTCTATCGTCCTATCTTATGGTAGGGTGTGGGCAAATGTGCCGCCGTCTTTGTTTCTGTTGTAAATTCGTTGGAGGCTGTGTCGTGTCTAGGCTTAGGCCTATGTCTCCGCATCTTGGGGTCTATAGGTTACCTTTCACTGCGTGGCTCTCCATAATGCATCGGATGGCCGGGTTTGTACTGTACCTTGGCTTGTGCTTTTACTCATGGCTATTGGTGTTGCAGTATTTTAAGCCCGGGTGGGTAAGTACCGTGCTGCGGTTGTGGCCGTGTGCACTTCTCGTGCGCGGGGTGCTTTTTGGTTGGTTTGCTGCGCTCTGCTATCACTATTGTAATGGAATACGGCATTTCATCTGGGACATGGGTATCGGCTTTTCTAAGAAGACGGCGACGTTGAGCGGCTGCATTGTATTGGGGCTTGCGCTTTTAATGGCAGCGGGTCTGTTTTTCGTTTGGTTGTAGGGAGTTAATCCTATGGCGGGGAAAAGCATCGTACATTGGTGGATGCAGCGGCTGACAGCTGTTGTAATGTTGCCTATGCCGTTTATATGTATGCTGTTGTTGCTGTCGCCGAGTCTTGAGCAAGGTCTTGTCGATGTTACCTCGGGATGGCGTGGCGTCTCGTGTCTCCTGTTCCTTTTCCCTGCGTATTATCACGGGTTCTTGGGGCTACAAATCATAATAGAAGATTATGTTCACGATATAACCAGGCGGGCCTTTCTTATCACGTTCTGCAAGATGTTTACGCTAGTGACTGCTGGTGCGCTGTTCATGGTAGTGTTATTGCGCGCTGTTGACTAACTTGTTCAAGTCATTATTTATGGAAGTCGGCTGTAGCAACGTGGCAATTGGAGGCGCGTTTTTAGTCCTTTTCTCGTTTACTGAAAGCGGCTTTGTCTGTTTGTCGAGGGCGGTACTTTTTGTTGCTAGTGAGAAGAAAAAGGTCAGGTCAGTCGGGCTGTTGCACTTGTGCGCTTGTGTAGTACCGAGATTACTGCTACCATACGCCAACTTTGTTAAAAAGTTAGTACTTTTCTGATAAAATACCCCCACAGAAGTCTTATATTGATAAATGGTGCAGCCAATGTTAGGTAATGAACTTAAAGAATCGGCTAAAACGGGGGCAGCGCGCCTTAAGGAGACTGTACGCGATGCCGACTATGGGTCATTGCTGTCTAGGATGAAGTTGGCGTTTGGCTTTTTATCAAGGCATATAAAGAATATAGCGTTGCTAGACCCATTGGGTTTTGGAGCGCAGGAAAAGGTAAAGGTGCCGTTTCTGATGACCCAGGTCATCGACCGCAATCAGCCTTGCGAGTTTCTACCGGATACTGGGAAAGCTTTGTGTCAGTATGAAGGGCAGCTTATAGTAAACGGGAGAGCGCTTCCAATGGTGCGTCTTCAGGGTGAGGACGGTCATGCTGTTGACATGGGCCATAGACACTTGTATGCGATAAACACTAACCAACAACCGGAGGCTTTCAAGCTCTTGGGCTTGGATCCAAGGAAGTACAAGAATATTCGGTTAATTGTCGCTTGCAGCGGAAGCATTGTATTACCGCCACCTGAAGGCAAAGACCTGCGCCTGATGCGGGTTGTGCGGAATGCGGAACTCTCACCGGAGACTAGGAGAATTAAGAGAGAAGACACTGGCCAAACACTGTGGATTCCCACGCTGCTGGTAGCAGTACCTTTCAACATTTGTGCCGGTTTGATTAATGTTGCGCTGATGGCGCCTCACGCCCTATTTCATGGTGTAAAACGTTTGGCAGGTGCGGCTGCGAAAAGAGTTGAGAGGAAAGTGGAACACATAAAGGTTGCGCAGGAAAGAGGGACGGTTAGTGATCTGGGAACGCATAGGCATTGGCTATTACTAGGGGCTATGTGCAGGGCTGTTGATAGAACCTTTGCACTGGCCTCTTGTGCTCTGGGGACCATTAGGATATGGACGACGTGCCTACTGAAATCGGTTCCCTTGTTGGCTAACGCTTTGTGTAACTGGAGTTCGGCGCAGCTTACTATAGCTAAATGTTATATGAACGACACTGCAGCACGTGTTGATGAGATGTGGGCAGAGTTTCAGGAAGAGAATCGGTCTGTGGCTCAATTTTATATGGGCACCGAGGCTAAGAAGAGCCCAAGGGATAGTGCATCAAAGGACGGGAACGCGCCGCACCATGGGAGGGTCAGCTCTGCGAGTGTGCAACTACAAGAGAGGTTTGGAGAGGAGCTGTCACCGATTTTACGAGAAAAGCTAAGGGATGGGGCTTCTAATAAAAGGCTGTGGTATGAAGCCAGAGGTTGTGGGCGAGACTTATTTGACTTCGGGGTTTGTATAAGCTATGGAACCGCAAAGCAGGGAATAGAAGAATTTGCCGATACTGTGAAGCGCCAGAGAGAAGACAAAAGTGGTTTTGTTGGTAGAGTGTAGCCTACTACAAAGCCAAATGATTTGTTAGACGTGCCGGTTATGAAAAGGGACCGGATGTGCTTTTTGTGTAGAGAAGAAGGTTTGCTGGTTCTTTATACACAACTATTGGTGTATAAAGTGCCTCAAGAGCCAGGATTTACTCTGTAGTGTTTATTTATTCTGAAATCTCCAATTGGATTGCCCTGCATTGGTTGTTGGAGAATGCACTCTATGGTGGACAAAGCGCAAAAACATAACTTTGGTTTTAAAAATTTCTTATAGCTCTAAGAGACGAAAAAATGTGCGCTAACAATACGAGGGCTTCCTGGGCACACTTCATAGAACGGAAGCGTGTAAGCTTATCTGGTACTTGCAAGGCTTTTAGTTGGAATTAGTCCCACAAATGCGAATTTTGATACAGGTGGACTGGGCATATTGTGAATTTCGACGTCATAACTTATTGCAGTAGGTTGTGACCGACTACTAGCTTTACCGAGGGCCAGCACCTGATGGTAGTAGGTCGTAAACAATATGTGGCATCAGACGCATGCGCCGACGGTGCTAAGTGCCTATCGCGTACCAGTACTGACCTGTTTTTCGCAAGCATGCCGATGTGCGTCACTAAACAGAATGTACTTGTACTGCACAACATGCCGTTCCGCACATCCTGGTGCAAAAAGGCTCCTGTCTCACTATTTGGCAGCAGGGGACAAAGGTACTTTAGATTGTGTATTGTTTAAGTAAGGGGTTTAAAGGAGGCGGGGGTACTGTCTCGAAGATGTTCTGCTGGTTCATGCAGATGTGTTCCAATGATGTTATAGTTGTGGAATACAGGGTTATAGCCAGATCCCACCTGCGGTATTGCTACCACTGTCTGTGAGATATAGTGCATTGCAGCCTTAACGCTTTTTTCAAGTGACAATCCTTGCGCAAGAAAACTGGCAATAGCTGCGCTTAGTGTACATCCGGTGCCATGTAGTGTTTGGTCAATCTTCATATTGGTGAAACTGTGTACACCAGTGTCTGAAAACAGTATATTTTCTATAAGCCCCTGCTGCTCTAACGCGCTGCCCTTCAACAACACATTTGTTCCTGTGGATTCTGCCAACTGTGTTCCCACCCTTAACATATCTTCTCTGGATAGTATGTGTTCTCCTGACAGTATCTCAGCTTCTTCTATGTTGGGGGTCAGAAGGAGGGTTTTGACGAGAAGCTTTTCCAGATGAGACAAGAAGCTTTCCTGTCTTACTAGCTCATGTCCAGAAGTAGAAACCATAACAGGATCGAGAACCACTGGTACTTCTTCCGGAATCGCCTTGTGTACGACTTCTACTAAATGGGGTGGCAGCATGCCAATTTTGATGGCATCCATCTCGATGTCTTCAAACACGTGACTTAGCTGTTTCTCCAAAACTTCAGGCGCCACATCCCAAACGCCAAACACTCCAGTGGTGTTTTGTGCCGTGAGTGAGGTTATACAACATGCAGCGTAGCATCCAAGCAAAGATATCGTTTTCACGTCAGCCTGAATGCCCGCGCCCCCGCTGGGATCAGATCCCGCAATGCTGAGCACCTTCCCCCTGTACAAGATTAACCTTTCTGATGACAGACCTTACGAACGGGATTGTAACACTGCCGGAACACCCTTGCAATTCAGTATCAATTAAGCTGACTATGTCACGCAATTTTACGAAAGACCTCTCCACGTTGTTTAAGATGAAGTTTATAGTTTTTATATCGGTATGAAGTTGTCGGTCTGTGAACAGTTTTACCAGCATGATCCTTAACAGTTCCTCATTGGGTTCTGCCAATTTAGCTGACAAGGTTGCAAGAAGGCGTGACTGTAGGTCTTTCAGCTTTAGTGGCAGGAGTTTTGGTGGCATAGAAGATGTCATCAGTAGCGGCCTTGCTTTTTCTAAAGCGAAATTGTAACAGTGCAGAAGCCACGACTCGTTATTGATTTTATCAATGTCCTCAACGATTACGGCACTGCTTCCCTTAATGGTTTCTATCGAGGTGTCAACGTTATTGGGCAACAAGAAATCTGCACTCCGAAGTTTCTTCCACACATGCGCCAGGTGTGTTTTTCCTGATCCCAGTGGACCATACAAAATAAAACTCTGCCAGATGTCGTTATTCATCAGCAGATTATATGTGTGGCGGTTGTTTTCCAGCACGACATAGTCTGAGCATTGGTATGAATGCATCTCCTGAATATCAAACAACTTGAGTTGCTGTTCCATAGCTTAAGGTTCCTTGTAGAAGCTGCTCTGCGTGTATTTTTTAAATAGCAGCTGTGCCAGTACACCAATAGTGGCGGTAATGGGTACGGACATCAACGTTCCCAAGAATCCAAGATGCGAGCTAAGCACCACCATTCCTATGATCAGCCATGCAGGGCTCAATGAAAGTTTCCTTCCCACTATCAGGGGAGTGATAAAGTTTGATTCGGCAACGTGTCCCACTAAAAGCATAACGCCAATCAAAGACACCTTGGCCATGCCTAGACTTTGTGACACTGCAACACAGATTACCAATACTGCACAAAGAAGAGGGCCTACGTAGGGTACAAACGCTGCCAATCCGGACATAACTCCCAAGACCAGCGAGTAATCTAAATCCACAATGAAGAAGCACAGACAGTAGTAGCAGGATAATACAAGGCAAACCAATATCATTCCGTGCAGATACGCGGAAATCACCTCGTCTACTCTAGTCATGCAGTCGGAGAAGTCTGAAAGGTAATGACGAGGCACTAAGTCAGTCACGCACCTAGTTATAACGGGCCACTTTCCCAGCATGTAGAACGAAAGAAGTAGGGTCACAAATACTTTTACAACTGATACGCCGAAGCCCATTCCTGAATTAGCAAGACCCACTACTGCCTTGCCAAAATACCCAGATAAGCTATGGAAAAGCTTTAAAAATTCTGCGTTTCCCCCGCGGAACAACTCCCCGCTAAAAAGACTCCATGGTTTTTCAGCACTGTCGACAATTTCCTTGTAAGAGGAAAGACTACTATCATTTAGGAGACTTTTTAGCCCTTCTAGCCTCACGAATGGCACTGTCTCTACAAGTACCTTTATAATTTCCAGCGTTTGAGTATAAAGGATTGGAATTAGTAACAAGAGTAAAGATCCCAGTATTCCTGTTCCAGATATGATTATCGCAAAGGACGAAAACATGCGTGGACAGCCAAGCACTTCCAACCTGTTTACCACGGGATTCAAGAGATACGCTACAACAATCGCTACACAGCACGCAGGGAGCACAGGACGCGCCACCACGGCGAGCACAACAAAGGCAAGAGCGATTAGCGAAAAGTTTACGTACTTCACCCTACTTTCCAACCAAACTTTTCAGGTAGACAACAACTCCGCCTGAATTCTACAGCAAGTTGGGGCATCAGTTAAACGATTTGTAATAACAAATCAATGTTTGTGCTCAGTGTTTAAGTTTTTAACAGTGCGTTCAAGACAATTCTGTACTTAATAGGATATTCTTTGTGTTTTTGTTTGGTAACCTCATGCACGAAGATAGGGGTGTGGAGCAGAAAACAGAAGAGAGAAAACCAGCACGGACAGGTTGTTTGTATTATGAGTAAATGCAATTTTTGCGTTTTTACTTGGCATTTTACGTAGGAAGACTGGTTTCTCCTGCGTTTTCTTTTTTGTCCGGTATGCAAGGTCAAATTCAATTTGGCGTGTTTTCGGCACGCCCCCAGAAAAGAACTGGCATGAACCAATTCACGAGTGAGTGAAGCCTACTCACTACTTTTCGACGTAATTACAGCAACAGGCTGCTCCACCATCACCAGGTGTTCGGGATAGCGAGTGCGCGCGCTTTGCATAGCGTAGAATCTCAAACGTTGGCAGGAATAACAACTGATAGCAAGTATGGCCACGCGCCTGTTGCGATTCTTAACGCGACACTAGGAAACGCCATGGAGAAATCATGGTGCCCATGGGGAGACTTGAACTCCCACGGCCCGGAGGCCAGCGGATTTTAAGTCCGCAGCGTCTACCATTCCGCCACATGGACAGAAGAATACTACCCAGAGAAAAACTCAACCACCAGGTTGACTTCCATATTTGCCGGATAAGGGACCTCTGAACACTTCGGTACCCTTAGGCACTTTATGGAGCGACCTTCCGTGTTTACTTCAAGATGGTCAGGAACTCTTCGCTCCTGTGATCCAATAGCCGCCAAGACCATTGGCAGTTGCACAGCTCTCTCACGGATCTCGACTACATCTCCAGGTTTGACCTGAAAGCTCGGTATATTGACGACTCTGCCATTCACAGTCACATGTTTATGGGAAACCAACTGCCTTGCGGAGAATATGGTAGGTACTAGGCCTGCGCTATAAACGACCGCAGAAAGCCGGCACTCAAGCGCTCCGACCAAATTATCGCCCGTATCGCCCTTTTTGTTATAGGCTTTTAGGAACAAGTTTCTGAGCTGCCTACTCGAGAGTGCATAGTAACATTTAAACTTCTGATGCGCTACAAACTGCCTACCAAAGCTTGAAAGCTTTTTGTATCCCATGGCACCGTGTTGCCCAGGCGGATAGTTTCTCGTATTGAAAGGATCCTTAGAACGACCCCACAAGTTCACCCCCAGTCTACGACTGGCCCTGTATTTCCTATTTACAACCGATACCATATCACCTACACAAAAAACCCAACACAACCCGGTAGAGGCACTCAAATTGAAGACGCCCAATGCGGCGCTGAACCCACGCCCCGGTGCGAGAGTATGATCATTTTAAGGAAACATGTCAATCAATTTTGTCACGTGCTATATAAGCACTGGGCGCTGGTGTATTGGCACAGAGTACATAAATTAGCTACAGCACCGCAGCCAGGATATATCCCCTGGGCAAGGGGGCAAGTCTCCTTTGATAAGTCTACCAGGTTTGTTACGGTTGACGACCGTAAGTGGGTCTAGAATTTTCATTTAGGGGTCTTGTGGCAATAAGTTGAGCGGTGCGAATTGCCGTATTGAGGCTATTGTTGTGACTGAAATTTTCCTTGGGGTAACGGTTCACTGGATTACTAGAGGGTTTTGATAGATGGGGTGGCAAATTTGTTGTAACATGCACCTAAGCGTACAGGAGGTAGTGTTGTGAAGTGGGATGATGCAGAAGAGGTGGCTATTTTGCTTGAGGAAACCTATCCTGACCAAGATATCTTTGCTCTGCGTTTTACAGAACTCCGCGACTTGGTTAGGTTGCTGCCTGGGTTCACAGATGACGAGGGTAGCTGTAATGAGGGGGTGCTCGAAGCAATACAAATGGCGTGGCATGAAGAGAGGGAGAGTAGGTAAACATGCCAGCGTGCGGTTTTCCACACCATTAAGTCGCGCGTATATTGTTGTGGTTATACAGAAATAACAGCTCCTGTCTGTGGTTGGGTACCACTGACATCTCTAGTGTTCCACTCTTGAGTGGCAGTGTGTCGTGGTACGGCTCTGACAGCTTTCCAAAAAACTCGTACTGTTGCTTCTTTAGCAGCTCGAAAGCGTCTTTGTCGATGAATTTCTTACTCTCGTATATCTTGCGGATTATTTCAGAATATGTAGTGCCCCGGACATTGCACGGTTGTTCAAGTTGCCAAAACTTTCCGAAGTGGCTGTTATAGAATAGCAATTTCCCATCGCTACCATACATGGCTGCAGCGCAAGGCAAATTGCTAAGCAGGTTTCGCTGCATGAGCGAATACCCGCGAATTTCCTCCATAAGCTGCCAACTCTGTGTTATGTCCTGTCCATGACCAACCAAATCTCCCTGTGTTGTTGGTTCCTCAGATAGGGAATATAGACGCCTTTCGTTGTCTACTATTACAAAGACCTTGTCGTTGAGAGCGTTTGAACCCTTATCCTTGAACTCGCTCTTTCGTTTCTTGGAGAAAACATCCCCGCTCTTGTTATCTTTTACCAGCTTTGTGAAAAATGGGTTGTGGAACTCTATTTCGTTATTGCTGTCCCGCCTCCACACAGGGTAAGGTAGCGAGTCCACCATGTCCCTGTAAGCACAGAGCTCATGCCTGAGTTTGGCATTTTCCCGTTTCAGGTTGGAAATCAGCGACCTCCCCCCGGTAACATTCTGAATCCAAAGCAGCACCCCCACTATCTTATCGTGGTCGTCCACTATACTCTGTCCATGGCAAAAGCAGTAGATATCGCTATCACGCCCCTTCAAATCTATGGTGAAAGACTTGTTTATTTTCCGGGCATCAGCGAAGTTCTTGCGCAGCTGATCGGATTCTTCAAAAAAGTTAGCAAGCTCGTTGAAAGAGCAAAATATGCTGTTAAGTAGCATGTGCAAATTTGGCGAAAAGCGCTCCACGCGTTTTTTTTCGTCCCACAGATAGAACCCGTCTCCCAAGGATAGTATCAAGCTGGTGAGCAAGTTATTGTTGTGTTTGAAATCGTTTATGCTTAGACTAGCATAGAAAGAAAATACCGTGAAAACTGCCAGGACGAAGATCAAAATGTAAGGGGCAACATAAGTAAACATGCACTAACTTTTCTTCATATTTTCTCCATATCACCCTCCGAGCGCCTCTACTGTGCCGCAAGGGAAGGATAAAGGAACAGGTTTCCGGTAACTCTGAAACCCAACTTCTCATACAAGCTCACTGACTGAGTTACGCACTGGGCAACGGCATACCTACATCCAAAGAGGCTACTAGCAATCTCTAGCCTTCTCAAAACCATCTCGCTTGCGATACCCATGTTCCTATACTCTGGCAAAACCCCGTCGCTGTACAAGCCAACAACATCGCCCTGCACATACATGCCGCATATACCAACAACTGTATCCGATAATTTGGCAATGAAAAACTTAAGACGTGACTGTTCTCTCTTTACCACTCCCCTCAACAGTATTATTAGATCATTAGTGTTGCAATAGAAAATTTTAACTGCTAGCTCATCGAGCACGGTCAGAGATAAGTCATCTGTGACTCTTTCCAGTACCAAATCTGGGCGCCTTTTGCTCAAAGTGCGGACTTTTTGTATTGGTGCGTATACCTTTTTCATTACTGTAGGACTGTTTAGACCCATTTTATCCACCAAGTTCTTCCACAATTTCATTTGTGAATCAACTACCCAAGTTGCGTCTGTTTTCGCATCTTGCAGATACTTCCAGGCGGCCAGTGCGGCTTTTGCCGACTCATCCGCGCTGCCATTGTTACAGAATACGTAGTTAAAGAGAGAGTCCTGACGTCCGTTTATTGTAAGCAATAGATTGCCAATGCGTTTCGTAGTCCACGAGGACATTTCCACGGCGTACGTCATGTACCCACATAAATTTTCTGTTGCTAAGGAAGAGGGGTGCATTTTTTGAAATCTCCGTGAATCATGGATATGCAGTAATACTATTCGAGTTTAGTACCACACACTAGCGTTCACCGCTGCAAGGGTCAATATAGAAGCCGCTATGGCGGCAAATATGTCGTCCAGCATAACGCCAAGCGCTCCCTTCATTTTCCTGTCCACCAGACAAATCGGCCAGGGTTTCACTATGTCGAAAAGCCTAAATGATAGAAACCCTGAGACCAGGAACACCCACAACACTCCAAAACCGTAAGTTGTATACAGGTCCAAGCAGCAGACTCTGCCCGCAACCGAAGGCAATACCAAGGTTAGCAGTTGACCGCAAACTTCATCTATCACCACTTCTTTGGGATCTGATTTTTCCGGGCACCGCCTCATGTAACTACTCACCGCAAACATGCCCAGCGAAAACACTGCTGTGACCACAGCCAACCCAACAGCATAATGCGCTGTCACCAACGGGAACAGCAACAGCGCCGCTGCACTACCCGCGGTTCCTGGAGCTCTAGATACTCTTCCGGTTCCAAACCAGGTCGAAGCCACCTCACAATATGAAAACTTCACGAGACCTCCCCACCGTCTCCCACAGGCGAAATAGGCGCTGTATGCTGCATGCGCAACAAACCTACTTATTCAGCCACCAATCATTCACGGAATGGCGCTCACATTTTTCGGTGTATCCGCTGCTGGCCCTAACACAAGGGCTTTTTATCCTTCTATCCCCCTTGGAGAACACTGTAATACATCCACTCAAGCAGAACAACGTGAGAGCGGAAAAGAAGAAAAGAGCACAAGAAAACTTCATAAAACCTGCTCCATAAAGCTTTGCAAAAGCGACAAAATTAGGGCCCCAACGTAACTAACAGCTGAGGCAAACCGGAGTGCATTATTAGGCAAACAGCTATAACAGTCAAGCTCGGGCTAGTGGAGATCTTGTTATTGACATGTTTTCGGTATGGTAGTATCAAGAACGGTTGAAGCGGCGCTGCGCCAGCGAGTTGTTGGTGTGCGCTAGTAGGGTGGTTCTGTAGCTCAGTTGGTAGAGCAGCTGACTCTTAATCAGTGGGTCGCGCGTTCGAGCCGCGCCGGAACCACTTTCGCGCTTTGGTTAATCTGCTTGTGGCAGCTGTGGTTTTTCGTGTGCTCCATCCGCCGCCGCGGTGCTTTTGTGAGGATCGGGCCAGTGCGGTTTTGTACGCTTCGTTCGAGACAGTTGCCTGTGTTGTCTGTGCGGATATGGCGGAATTGGTAGACGCGCTAGGTTTAGGTCCTAGTGGGCATTGCCTGTGGGGGTTCAAGTCCCTCTATCCGCACTCCTGTGTGCTTTCGTGTGAAGGAGTGTTTTTATGCAGCAGTTCTATGTCGTCAAAGAAGTTCTTAATGAAAAGCTCAAGCGTGGTTATGAGTTCACTATAAAGAATGAGTACATAGAGGATAAGGTAACAGAGAAGCTGAGGGAGGTGGCAGCGCATGCACGCATAGACGGGTTCCGCAAGGGAAAGGTCTCCCCCGAGTTTGTCAGGAGGACTTACGGGGCTGGTGTGACCAGTGAAGTGGTTTCTCAGGTGGTTGACGAGGCGTCATCTGCGTTTTTAAAAGAGAATAATCTAGAAAGCATTGTGGACTCAGGCTTGAAGATAATCTCGCCGCCAAAAGCGGCTTCCGAGTCTGGTAAGGGTGGAGATTTAATTTATGAGCTGAAGTTTGAGGTCATGCCGGAGGTTCCCTCCGTAGACATAGAGGCGGTAACACTGAAGGAAATCGAAGTTAAGGTGACTTCGGAGGATGTGGATAGCTTCCTTGAAGATCTGAAGGCCAACTATCCAAGTTTTGTCTCGGTAGGAGATGAATCAAGATGTGTGGAAGAGGGTGACCACGTTACCGTTAGTTATAACAGCTCTTTCAAGGGTAAGGCGCTCAAGGGTGGTAGCGTAAAGGGGTTTTCCTTCATTCTGGGTAAGGATAAGTTGCTTCCGGGATTTGAGGAGCAGGTTACCGGCATGAAGAAGGGGGAAACCAAAGAGTTTAAGCTGCAGTTCCCCGATGATTATTCCGCGACCCGTTTTGCCGGAAAAGAAGTAGATATGTGTGTCGAGCTTATGGAAATTAAGGTCAAAGACGATATAAAGGATAGGAAAGCTTTAGCCACAAAGTGTGGCTTCAAGAGCGTAAAGGAGTTAGTGAAATTTGCGACAGATGGGTTGCAGGAGAGGTTTTCCAATATGAGCGAAACCCTTGTGCGTAAGGAGCTGTTTGATCATTTGGATGAAAAGTACAATTTCGATGTGCCAGAGTTTATAGTATCCCGTGAAGTTAGCGGAATAATGCGCGGGGCCGAAGGGAAGGACGCTAGGGCATCTGAGGATATTACTAAGGAGGCGGTTAGGCGGGTGAAGCTCGGTATGCTGCTGATGAAGGTGGCTAATGACACTGGTGTGGCTATTGAGCCTGATGATGTTTTGTCCTTCATTGGCTCCAACTACCATAATTATGAGAAAAGTTTTGATGCCGCTCTCAAGCTGTTTAGATCGAGTAGAGACTTTAGAGATCACGTCAGGGGAAAAGTCCTTGAAGATAAGGTAGTCAGATATATAATTGCCAAGACTAAGAAGGAAAAGCAAAGTATGTCTGCTAAAGAGCTTAAATCTCTTTTTGGGAATTTATGACATTGGGAGGAGTTTTACGCTTGTAGCTAGGTTTTGTGTGGGTTTGAGGTGAAGGTTATGAACTTGGTTCCAATGGTTGTGGAGCAGACCAGTCGGGGGGAGCGCGCTTACGATATATATTCTAGACTGCTGAAGGAGAGGATAGTATTTGTTACAGGGGCAATCGACGACAATATGGCTAGCCTTATTGTGGCGCAGTTGGTGTTTCTAGAAGCTGAAAATCCCGAGAAGGATATTTCCATGTACATAAATTCTCCAGGAGGGGTGGTAACTGCAGGGCTCTCCATCTACGATACTATGCAGTATATCAAGCCCAAGGTTTCCACGTTATGTCTGGGGCAGGCTGCGTCTATGGGGTCTTTGCTGCTTTGTGCTGGTGCACCGGACATGAGGTATGCTCTGCCGAATTCCAGGATCATGATCCATCAGCCGTCCGGGGGATTTCGTGGGCAGGCTACCGATGTGGAAATTCACGCAAGAGAAATTTTGGAAATAAAGAAAAGACTGAATGAGATTTTCGTAAAGCATACAGGTAAGTCTCTGGAAGAAATAGAAAACAGCATGGAGCGGGATAATTTCATGGTTGCAGCAAAAGCCAAGGACTTCGGCATAATCGACAGAGTAATAGAGAAGCGTGGGGAGCACAACAAGTAGTAGGAAGTATAGATGTCTGAAGCGAAGAAGGGGGCTTACAGCTGCTCATTCTGTGGGAAGTTGCACAGTGAAGTAAAGAAGCTAATAGCTGGTCCGGATGTGTATATCTGCAACGAATGTGTGGAGTTGTGTGGTGGCATATTGCAGGAGGAGGGGCTTCCCGCGAAGCAAGTCAGGTTTGACCTGAAGCCTCGTGAAATAAAAGAAGTCTTGGATGAGTACGTTATAGGGCAGGAACATTCCAAGAAGGTGTTATCTGTTGCAGTTTATAACCATTATAAGCGCTTGAAGAACTCGGGTGTTATCAGCGAGGTGGAGATATCAAAGTCTAACGTGCTGCTAATAGGGCCGACTGGTTCAGGAAAGACCCTTTTGGCAAGGACGTTAGCACGAGTGTTGCAGGTTCCGTTCGCTATGGCAGACGCTACTACGCTAACCGAAGCTGGATACGTTGGTGAAGATGTAGAAAACATATTGTTAAAACTCCTACAAGCCGCGAATTTTAATGTAGAAGCGGCGCAGCGTGGGATTATTTACATAGACGAAGTTGATAAGATATCGAGGAAGTCTGAAAACGCTTCAATTACCAGGGATGTCTCTGGTGAAGGTGTGCAGCAGGCATTACTCAAGGTTATAGAGGGCACTGTATCCTCAGTCCCGCCCCAGGGTGGGAGAAAGCACCCGCATCAAGAGTTTATACAGATCAGCACTGACAACATATTGTTTATTTTTGGTGGTGCCTTTGATGGGTTAGACAAGATCATAGAGGCAAGAAATCGCGGGAGCTGTATGGGGTTTGAGGCTAACGTGCAGCACGTTAGCGATCAGAAGAGGGACGTTTTGTGTTATACTGAACCCGAAGACTTGGTGAAGTTCGGATTAATTCCGGAGTTTATAGGAAGGATTCCGGTGATTACTTCTTTGGGTAAGTTAGACGAAGAGACGCTGGTTAGGGTGCTTGTTGAGCCCAAGAACTCCTTGGTAAAGCAGTATACCAAATTGTTTGAGATGGATAATTTGGAGCTTGAGTTTGGTGCCGGTTCCTTATTGGCTATAGCTAAGAAAGCCGTTGAGCGCAACACTGGCGCTAGGGGTCTCCGTGCGATTATGGAGACGTTGTTGTTGGATTACATGTTTGATCCGCAGCATAGCGCTGACGGAGGCAAAGTCCTGATCACGGAGGGTATGGTTAATGGCCTGGTTTTTGGGAAGAACTGTTTTGAAAATTGCTAGGAAGGGGATTCTTTATGGAAGAAAATAAAGTTGTGTTGCTTCCTGTTTTGATGTTACGTGACACGGTTGTGTTCCCTCAGGTGGTTATGCCCCTTTCGGTGGGGCGTGGAAAGTCGGTTAATGCCCTAGAGTATGCCACCAGGAACGAGGGGTGCAAGGTGCTGTTGCTTACGCAGATAGACGGCTCTGTAGATAACCCGGCCAACGATGATTTATACAAAGTCGGTGCAGTGGCAGACGTGGTTCAGCTTCTTAGACTACCTGATGGCGTGCTTAAAGTGTTGATCAAAGGTGAGAGTAGGGCCAAGGTCATTGATTTTGTAGAGGGAGAAGATTTTCTCAGCGCCAATGTCAGCATAGTAGAAGGTGATGAGACTATTGAGGTGGACAACAAAGTTGAGGCCCTGCGTAGGTCCGTGCTCCGTGAGTTTGATGTATGGAATAAGTTAAGTAAGAAAATACAGGCGGAAGTCGTTGCATCTACCTATGAGATAAAGAAGCTTGGCCACTTGTCTGATGTAGTTGCTTCGCATCTCTCTATCAGCGTGGAAGACAGGCAAAAAGTGCTTGAGGAATTTTGCGTTATCAAGAGATTGGATATGGTCTTCAGCATGATAAAGCTGGAGATAGGAGTGCTGAATGCACAGAAGAAG